>JAKLJW010000014.1 GCA_023150935.1 Candidatus Binatia bacterium
GGATCAAGTCACTGCACGCGACGGCGGGCACCGGGCCATTCTGCCGGATTGAGGCTGCCCCTCGTGCCCGCCGCGCGTGAGTTCCAAGCGGTGAACAACCTCCTGGGGGGGGGTCCGCCGCCGGCGGCACGTTCTCTGATCGGGACGTGGGTTCTGGGAGACCCTGCCATGACGACCCAACCCCTCGGGCTCGTGGTGTTCATCGACCAATCGCATTACCTGATGATGCAGCAGGGCTCCGACCCCCCTGATCCGAGCGGTCACGACGGCTTCGAGCAAGGGACCTACTCGTGGAATCCAGCGACCGGCGAATTCCACGCCCAGGTCCAGGTCGACAACAACGGCGAATGGGGCTTCTCGCATCCACGGGGAGCCGCAACCATCGGCGTCGCTGGGGATCAGCTCACGTACTCGGAGGTGTCAGATGTCACGGTTGTCACGACGCGGCTGGCGCCGCAGCCCGGTAACCCGCTCGTCGGAAGCTGGGTGGCGGGCCCGGATGACGGGAACCCCGGCCGCGTTGTGGTCACCGTCTTTGACAACGCCCACTACATGTTCGCTCAACAGGGTGGCGGCGGGCCCGGCGGGCATGATGGCATAGAGCGGGGGACGTACACGTGGGACCAGCCGACAGGGGCCTTCACGGCTGCTGTCGCGGTCGACACCAACGGCGAGTGGGGCTTCTCGGATCCGGTGGGGGCCTGGACTATCCACGCGACCGCGTCGGAAATAACGGTCCATGACGGCGACGGCGACCGAATTGGCGCACGCGTGCCTTAGAGATTAGGGAGATGGCGAGTGCGTAGAAACCAACCGGTGATGGTCGTCCTCGATACGTGTGCCTGGTTGTCGGTGTGCTCCGTGTGCGAGACTTCCATCTCCACGTCTGACCGGGGTCGCGAATGTGGTAAAGCGCAAGACGCGGGTGTCCACTGGCCTCCTGTGTCGCGGATCGAGCGTCCATCAGGCCGCCGCACCGACGCGCCGCGCCAGGATCCGAATCTCGATCGGCCGGCTCGGCTGCGGCAAGGGCAGGCCCTCTTCCGTCAGGTACTGGAGATGGAGGTCGATCGCCTCGCGCGCCTGGCGGATGGCGTGCTCGACTGATCTACCCGTAGTCGTACAACCGACAATGTCGGGAACGGTCACACCGAAGAATCGCGGATCCTCGGTCTCCTCGATCTCGATGCGGAATCGCAGCCCGAACGGCCCCCGATCAGCGGCGGATCGGGGCATCTTTGAGGATCTTGGCGAGCGTCCCGCGCGGGACTTCTTTCTTACCGTGGAAGTCGACCTGGATGAGCGCCGGGAAACCTGGCTTGCCATAGAATCGCTTGCTCCCGTTCTCTCGCCGCAGCTCGAACCCGTCTTTCTCGAGCAGCCGAACCAGCTCGGCGAAAGTCATTGCGGCGAGCCTACAGCGACCCATGTGGGTTGGCAACTCGCACGCGGGGGCTTGCGACGCGCACCCACGACATCTCCCCATGCTAGAGCAACGAGAACGCGTTGGACACCCACCACGTCGCACCTGCCACGTTGCGTGCCCACCAGATCGCGTCAGGGACCGCCCGACCCGCGACCGGGCAACCGGAAGTTGTCACGGCGGGCCGTCGCGAGGACCGGGCCCCTCGGGTCCACGTCCTCGCCTGGAGGACGGCGCCGAGCGGCCTGCAACCCCGCCGCCGATTGACCCCCGCGCCTATGTCGTCACGCCGACTACGTTGATCTCAAGACCCCCCGCCATGCGACGACGGTTCGCAAAGGCGCTGCATCAGACCGCCGCCGCGCCCGCTTGCCGATTGTCAACGTGCGAGCACGGTTGCTGGGCGCGTACGTGGGTGTCTCGTCAGTTCCCCGCAAGACTGGGCGCGTACGTGGGTGTCTCGTCAGTTCCCCGCAAGAAGTTCGGCTGTCACCCCTGGGACAGGTGGGTCACGAGCCGATCAGACCCGCGCCTTTCGCAACGTATGCGAATAGGCGACAGCCGATGATCACCACAGTCAGTGATCGCCACGTGGCTCGAAGCCGCACGCGACGAGGAGCGCGTTCTCCACTTCAGGCCATCGAGACTCGGACAACGTCGCCAAGACCGCGCCGAGACGCGACCGCTGCGCGATACCAACGTGGTCGAAGTTCAGAGCACAGGCCGTGGGCATACCGTCGTCGGGCGAGAGGAGCACCTCGGTTGAAAGCCCTCGGATCGTCCGTGTTGCAGGGACCGCGATGATTTCGTTCAGCGTATCGATCACTGCGTCCCGAGTGAGAATGAGCACAGGCCGCCGCTTGTCGGGCGACGCGAACGTATACCAGCGGATCTCTCCCCGGCGCATCGATCAATACTCGTCCCAGCCCTCTCCTTCCCAGGCCAGGGGGTTGTCGGCAACCGAGAACTCCTCCGCCGTTGGTGGCACTGCTTGATACGCACGTGCGTCCTCGCGGCCGCCACCGGAGGCGGCGTACAAAGCGAGCTTAGCCAGCCGCAGTTGTTCGTCGTGTGGCAGCTTGAGGAGTAATGGCCAGAGATCCTGAGCACTCAAGGGCACATCCATGCAAGCAGAATTGCATCCTTCGGGAGCCGCCGCAAACTGCCATTCTGCCCCCACGGCGTCCGGCAACGCCGGACCCGAACTCGCCTCGGCATTGGCGCAAGGTATGCCAGTCGGCGGCGCTGCCCGGATTGGACGCCGAGTCAGCACCGCCTGACATCTGGCCGCACTGAGGTGCGGCTGTGCCGTCGCCATTGGCGCGAACGCGTTGGACACCCACCACGTCGCACCCGCCACATCGCACCACGTCGCACCCGCCACATCGCGTGCCCACCAGATCGCGTCAGGGACCGCCCGCCCCGCGACCGGGCAACCGGAAGTTGTCACGGCGGGCCGTCGCGAGGACCGGGCCCCCCCGGGTCCGCGTACTCGCCTGGAGGACGGTGCCGAGCGGCCTGCAACCCCGCCGGCGATTGACCCCCGCGCCTCTGCCGTCACGCCGAATACGTGGATCTCGGGACTCCCCCATACCGCGAGGACGGTTCGCAAAGGCGCTGCATCAGACCGCCGCCGCGCCCGCTTGCCGCTTGCCAACACGCGAGCACGGTGCGGGGCGCGCATGTGGGTGTCTCGTCAGGTCTCTCGTCAGGTCCTTTACCGCGCTGCTCCGCCGATGGCGGCGATCAGGTCCTCGAGGCGGACGACCTCGACGTCGAGATCCCCGATATGGCGGGTGAGCGGCCGGGGCGTGTCGGCGACGACGACGAAGTTCGAGCCCCGCGGATAGCGGCTGCGGAAGGCGCGCAGGCCAGCGGGGTCGAGGTCGCCGGCGGACCACTTGCACTCGATGGCGGCCGGCGCCGCGCCGCGCCGTTGCCAGACGAAATCGATCTCGTGGCCGCGCTTGTCACGCCAGTACCGCAGATCCCGGGTCTGGAGACGCGCCTGGATCTCGTTCAGGACGTAGTGCTCCCAGAGCAAGCCGAGGTCCTCCCGCCGCAAACCGTGCCAGCCACGGTAGTAACACACGAATCCGGTGTCGAATCCGTAGACTTTCGGCGCCGCCACGATTTCGGTGCTCGGCCGCGAGCTGAACGGCCGGACGACGTGCGCGACGAATGTCGCTTCGAGCACCGCGAGGTAGTTGGCGATGGTGGTGTGGCTCACCCCGCACTCGCGGCCGAATACGTTGGCGGTGAAGATCCCCCCGCTGCGCGCCAGCACGAGCTCGACGAAACGCAGGAACGACTGGCGGCGTTCGAGGCGGAACAGCTCCAGAATGTCTTTGGCCCAGTACGCATCGATCCAGTCCTGGAAGTCCATCTCCGGCACGTCCGGGCTCGCGAAGAAGGATGGCAGCCCACCCTGCAGCAGCCGATGATCAAGTTGCCGGTTGCCGAAGTCCACGAGGTCGGCCGCGATCATAGGCGTCAGCCACACTTCGACCTTGCGCCCGGTCAGGGTGTCGCGGAACTTCGCCGAGCCGCCGAGGGTCGACGATCCCGTGGCCAGCACCCGGGTCTTCGGATAATGGTCGGCGGCGACCTTCAGCAACTCGGATGGGTTGGCGAGGCGGTGGATCTCGTCGAGCACGATTCGGCCCGGACCGACGCTGTCGAGGAAGGCTTCGGGATCGTCGAGTAAGCGCCGGGTTCGTGGCCGCTCGCAATCGAAGTAATCGACGTTCGAGAGCGTTTGAGCGAGCACGGTCTTGCCGGCGCGCCGCACGCCCGACAGCCACACGACCGACCGGCGTCGCCAGGCGGATTCCACCATCGCGATCCAGGCGCGGCGGCGAACCATCTGCATGCTGGCCATCATATGATGTCACCATATGAAAGTCGACTGGCATATGGTGCCGGCGAGAAAAGGACGTTGCGGCGCGCTCCCGTGGTCGCTGCGCCCATGGGAACGCCCCTGGAACATTGAACCGTGACATCGGGTATGCGGATAGAATCTTTGTCCGTAACTTCTTTGCGTATTGCAAACGAGCTGTCTCTCACGCGGCCTCTGCATACAGGCCGGGGTAGGCGACCTCCCGGAGCTTGATCGCTGCCGCCATCACCCGGCGACCGTTGCGGCAGACCCGCCAGCGACGGGAACGCGGGATACCCGATGCGCGACCACACGAAATTGAAAGCCTTCGAGCTGACCGACCGGCCGGCGGGGTGCGGTCCACTTCGAATCTCTCACCTCTGTGGCGCGGCGCCACCCTGCGAGGCGCCGCAGCCATGCGGTGTGCTGGTAATGCCGGCGACGATCTCGTCCACCGTGACAATGCCGTCAGTGCTCACGTCGGCGTTGACGCAGTCCTCCGACGCGGCTTCGCCCTGCGCGATGGCTACCGCCGTGATCACTTCCTCGACCTGCACCAGCCCATCGCCGTTGCAGTCACCCGGGCAAGGCTCAGTCACCGCGGCTTCGCTGGTGTCCGCCGCGGCAGCGGATCTCGATCCGTGGCGCCGAGGGCGGCACCCGCCAGAATCGAAAAATGCACAAGAACTCCCCCACAGTTGTCATCTGACTTCTCGTACGTCTTCCTTCTTTACCTTTGCGCGTCCTCAGCGGGGCAAGCCATTGGCGGAATCGAGATGGCCACCACGATGGCTTTGCGCCGGCCGTCATTCACACCATCCGCCTCCGCGCGCAACCCGCCGCCCCTGTCCATAACTCCGCTCCACATATCCGTCCCGAAGACGAGCCACAGGTGCGGGCGGCGATCGGCGCTCATGGGCGACTGTGGCAGCTCATCAATGATCTGCCAGCCTGCGAGCTGGCGGATTTGCGCCGGGCGGTGCGTGATCGCCGCCGGGCGCGGCGGCGGCGGGGTTGAGCGCCCTGGAGGCGGTGAACCGCACGGTGATCGAGCGTGGCGCCGCGCGCCGCCAGATAAGCGGAGTTATGGTTTGGATCTACCACCTCGACACGACGGCCGGGAAAGTGCTCTTCAGTCAGTAGTGGCGCCGGGCAGCCGACCGACTCGGTTCGCAAGTCGCGCCCGGGGCCCCGGCTGGGCGCGACTGACCCAGACGCCTCCGGCGGCGTAAGCTCGGCAAGGTGCCCTATTTCGTTGCCGGATTGCCGCGGCACCTGGGCCGGATGATCGCACAGAACGGCTTCTGCACGGTGGCACATGCGTTGCTGCCTACGACGCTATCTACACTCACGTCGAGGACAGGAGGACGCGCCATGGAAAAGCCGGGCGGAAGCGGTATGCGTGCGAGTACCGGACGGAGGGGCGGCTGTTTCGCCCCCGTCGCGGGATTGATCGGTGTATTGAGCGTGCTGGTCGCGATCGGCGGGGCGGGTAGTGCCGGGGCCGCGGAACCGGACTCGTTCGCGATCTGCAAGAAGCAGAGGTACGCACTCTGTGCCGCCGCGAACTGCCTCGTCTATAACGAAGTGGCGTACTGCAAGTGCGACGTGAAGGTCGGCGCCAGCATCAGCCTGCCCTACACCATCGACGAAGGCAACATCTGTGCCGTGAATCGGCAAGGGTACCGCAACGGTTACATGATGAGCACGTACAGCTTGCCGTCATCGGTTATCGCCGGAGGTTCGGAGGCTATCTACACCTGCCCCGGGAGCACCTCCGACGGCGCCTACGCGCAATGCGATGGCGGGTTCTGCTTCGAGAGCACGCGAGAGCAGCGATTCCCGGGCTTCGCTCGGCGGCTGACGGCGTCCGAGATCATCTGCTCCTGCCCGATCACAGTCGCAGAACCGGCGCCAACCGCCATAGGCTATCAGATCGTCGGGCCGTATCCGTGCCAGGAGGCCTTCTTCGACAACTGCAACAGCGCCCTCGCCAACATGGACACGGGCAGCAAGATCGCCGTCGGCGCGCCGACCGGAACCCCTCGCATCCTGACGGAACAACTCTATGGCAGCGTGCCGGCGCTAAATCACTGTGAGCCACGGCCCTAGCCGCGGCGACGGGCGCGCCGGTCGCGGTCGGGCCGGGAGCGGAGATCGATGTTGCGACGCACGTGGCGCCACCGGTGCGACTTGCCTTCCGCGTAGTCGCGGGCCGCACCGACCCACGACCAGTCCGGTCGGCGGGGGCGGAGCACCCACACGGTCTCGCCCCTGATCACTCGGCGCTCTGCAACCAGATTGTCTCCGGGCCCGACTCCGAGTTCCTCACAAAGTGGCGCGAACGCGTTGGACACCCACCACGTCGCACACCACGTCGCACCCGCCACATCGCGTGCCCACCAGATCGCGTCAGGGACCGCCCGACCCGCGACCGGGCAACCGGAAGTTGTCACGGCGGGCCGTCGCGAGGACCGGGCCCCCCGGGTCCGCGTACTCGCCTGGAGGACGGCGCCGAGCGGCCTGCAACCCCGCCGCCGATTGACCCCCGCGCCTATGTCGTCACGCCGACTACGTTGATCTCAAGACCCCCCGCCATGCGACGACGGTTCGCAAAGGCGCTGCATCAGACCGCCGCCGCGCCCGCTTGCCGCTTGCCAACGCGCGAGCACGGTGCGGGGCGCGCATGTGGGTGTCTCGTCAGGTCCTCTCGCGGTCTCGAGCGCGCCCCGCTCGCCCGCGCCGCTCTCCTCGCTGTCGTTGACGATGACGACGCGCTTGGCCTGCGAGGTGAGGCGGACCAGTTTCTCGTGGTCCTGCGCCCGGAACGTCGTCGTGACCGGGGACAGGCACTTGAAGCCCGCCTGCTGCGCCGCGATGGCGTCGGCGATGCCCTCGGTGATGAGCAGCACGCCGTCGGTGTTCGCGTCGTCCTCGCCGAAGAAGTAGTCGTTCGTGATGAGGGGCGAGATGTACGGGTGCTTCTCGGAGCGCACCGGCAGCTTCCGGTACTTCGCAGCGTCCCACTCGGCGTCCGTTGAGGCCGGGGGGCGCCGGCCGATGACGTAGACGACGCGACCGCCTCGCCAGTAGGGGAAGATGAGCCGGTTGGCGAAGAAGTCCGCGCGCCCACCGCTGCGGAACTGCACGAAGAGGCCCGTCAACAGGCGCTCCTCCTCCGTCGCGCCGAGCTCGCCGAGGTACTCCCACAGGCCCGGAGCGCCGAAGCCGATCTGCACGCGATCGATGGTCGCGTCGGTGTAGCCACGCTCCTCCTTGATGGCTGAGCGCCTCTCGTCGCCGAGGTGGCGGTGGTAGCAGCCGACGGCTGCGGTGAGCAGCTCCTCAAGACGGCGGCGTTCGTGGAGCCGCTCGATATCTGTGTTCGAGGTGCCAGCGACCGGCACGCCCACGTCCGCCGCGAGCTCGCGGAGCGCCAGCATGAACGGGACATCGCGGGCGTACTGCACGAACGCGAACACGTCGCCGCCACCCGATCCGCCGCCCGAGTAGTCGCGCCACTTCTGCGTGTCGGGCCAGACCACCAGCGACGGCGTCGTGTCGGGGTTCTTGAGGGAGCGACCGACGTAGTGGTTCCCGCTCTCGCGCAGCTCGACGTGCCGGCCGACGACGGCGACGAGGTCCGTCCGCGCCTTCACGTCGGCGACGAGCTGGTCGAAGGTGTTCTGGTCCACGCGGCGTTCTCCGTGACAGGCAAAGCCACGGCGCGAACGCGCGGGGGACAGGTACGCACGCAGGCGGACCGTTCGCGGTCGCTTGTCCCCCGTTCACCGGGCGCGGTGCCTTTGCATCCCGCATGGCCAGTACGGACTACGAACGCCGGCTCGACATCGCCGCCGCCGTCCTCGCGCGCGGCGTGCGCCGCGTGCTCGGCGCCGACATCCCGCACGAACACGGCGCTGTTGAACGCGAGAACGACGCCTTGCCTGTTCGCGCGACCGAAGCCGTCATGGGCGCGGCCTCGAACCAGGAGAAGACCACCCGATGAACGACACGCCCGACGACCCGCTGATCCGTGAGATCCTCGCCCTGCGCGAGCGGCCCGTCTCCGCGCTGCGCGAGCGCTACCTCGCCGTCTTCGGCGAGGAGAGCACCAGCCGCAACAAGGACTACCTCTTCAAGCGCATCGCCTACCGGATGCAGGAGCAGCGCTATGGCGGCCTGTCGCCGAGGGCCAAGGCCCGCGCCGCCGAGCTCGCGGACAAGGCACCCGTGCGTCGCCGGCCACCACGGAACGTGGTGAGCGTGAGCATCGTCGAGGCGAGCGCCCGCGACCCGCGCCTGCCGCCCGTGGGCACCGTGCTGCGTCGCGAGTTCCGCGGCGGGGTCCACGAGGTGCGCGTGCTGACCGAGGGCTTCGAGTACCGCGGCGAGCGCTTCGCGAGCCTCTCGACGCTCGCTACCAAGATCGCCGGCTCGCGCTGGAACGGCTTCTTGTTCTTCAAGGTCGGCGCGAAGGGGGCGGCATGAGATCGGCCCTCGTGAAGGAGCCGAAGGTCGTCCGCTGCGCCATCTACACGCGCAAGTCGACGACCGAGGGGCTCGACTCCGACTTCAACACGCTCGACGCGCAACGCGAGGCGGCCGAGCACTTCATCAAGAGCCAGGCCGCCCAGGGCTGGAGGGCGCTACCCACGCGCTACGACGACGGCGGCTTCACCGGCGGCAACCTCGAACGCCCCGCGCTGACGCGGCTCATGGACGACATCGAGCGCGGCGAGATCGACACGGTGGTCGTCTACAAGGTCGACCGCCTCAGCCGCTCGCTCCTCGACTTCGCGCGGCTCGTCGAGCGCTTCGAGAAGCGCCGGGTCGCCTTCGTGAGCATCACGCAGCACTTCGACACGTCGACATCGATGGGCCGGCTCGTGCTCCACATTCTGCTCTCGTTCGCGCAGTTCGAGCGGGAGCTGATCAGCGAGCGCACGCGGGACAAGATCGCCGCCGCCAAGCGTCGTGGGAAGTGGACCGGCGGCCCCCTGGTGCTCGGCTACCGCGTCGATCGCCAGCGCCGCGCGCTCGAGGTCGTGCCCGAGGAGGCCGCCATCGTGAAGCTGGTCTTCGAGCTCTACGAGCGCACCCTCTCGATGGCGCTCACGGCGCAAAGGCTCAACGCTCGCGGGCTCACGCCGCGGACGCGAGTCGCCGAGGACGGCACGACCCGCGGGCGCCCCTTCAACAAGAACGCGGTCCACCGACTGCTCCGCAACCCGCTCTACGTCGGCAAGGTCCGCCACAACGACGACCTGTTCCTCGGCGAGCACGAGCCCATCATCGACCCCGACGTCTTCGAGCGCGTGCAGCGCACCCTCGACCTGCGCGCGGCGGGAACCGGTACGCGCCGCCCGCGCCGGAGCGAGTCGCTGCTGACGGGCCTGCTCCGCTGTCTGCCCTGCGACGCGGCGATGAGCACGAGCCACGCCTACAACCACAAGAAGCAGCGCTACCGTTACTACCGCTGCCGCGCCTCGCAGGAGGGCCTGCGCTGCCCCACGGGCTTGCTCAACGCGAACGACGTCGAGGCCGCCGTCGTCGCGCAGGTGAAGGCTCTGGCGAAGAGCGGCGCGCTGCGCGACCGCATCCTCGCGACGCTGGCCGAGGGCGACGAGGGCGAGGCCGAGCTCGTCGCGACGAGGGAACGGCTCGAGGCTCGGATCACCGAGCTCGGCGCCGAGGCCAAGCGCCTGCTCGGCGCGTTCACTTCGCCTCCGGCTCCGTGGTCCTCCGTGGACTCCGTCCAGCACGCTGGACTCCGTCCACTCCGGTTCAGCAGCGTCCACGCGGGCGGGCGCCTCCTCGCCGAGCGTCTCGGAGAGCTCGAACGCGCGACCGACAAGCACCGCGCCGGTGTCGCCGACCTCGAGCGGCGGCGCCCCCGAGGTGCAGGTGGAGACCCTCTCCCTCGAGCTACCGCCGGGGGCCCAGCCGGTGAGCGAGCGCGGCCTGCGCGAGGCTGTGCTGGGAACCGCCGACTGGCAGGAGCAGCGGCGGCGGTGGGCGGGGTTGAAGCGGGAAATCAGCAGCGCGACCTGACCAGGCGTTGAGCCGACCAACGCCCTGGCATAGACTGCCGCCCCTTGGAGTCTGATGCCGCCGCTAGCCCTACGCGCCACCCAATCTGGAGCCCGGATGCCTGACGAGGTCCTGACCATCAAGGAGGTCGCCGCGCTGCTCAAGCTCGCGGAGAAGACCGTCTACGCCATGGCGCAGGCCGGCGAGATTCCGGCGTTCAAGATCCGAGGGCAGTGGCGCATCAGGCGCACTGAGCTCGACCAGTGGATCGACGCGCAGCCGCGCGGTGGGGACGGGGGACGTGATGGCGACGCGTGACACAGGCGACAAGAAGCGCGGGCGACCGCCGAAGGCTGCTGCAAGCGAGCCGACGCCCGACGCGAAGAAGGCGAGCACGAAGAACGGCTCCACGTCCGATGCCGTGGTGGGCTTCGAAGAGAAGCTCTGGCAGATGGCGGACAAGCTCCGCAACAACATGGACGCGGCCGAGTACAAGCACGTCGTCCTCGGGCTCATCTTCCTCAAGTACATCTCGGACGCGTTCGAGGAGAAGCACGCTGCGCTCACGGCCGACAAGAAGTCGGGCGCCGACCCGGAAGACCCCGACGAGTACCGTGCCGACAATATCTACTGGGTGCCGAAGGAGGCGCGCTGGACTCACCTCCAGGGCAACGCGAAGCAGGCCACGATCGGCAAGCTCATCGACGACGCGATGGTCGCCCTCGAGGCCCAGAACCCGACGCTCAAGGGCGTGCTCCAGAAAGACTACGGGCGGCCTGGGCTGGACAAGACGCGCCTCGGTGAGTTGATCGATCTCGTCGGTACCATCGGCCTCGGCGACCGGGAGAACCGGGCGCGCGATGTGCTCGGCCGCGTCTACGAGTACTTCCTCACGAAGTTCGCCGCCGCCGAGGGCAAGAACGGCGGCCAGTTCTACACGCCGCGCGGCGTGGTGCGCGTGCTGGTCGAGATGCTCGCGCCCTACAAGGGGCGCGTCTTCGACCCTGCCTGCGGCTCGGGCGGCATGTTCATCTCGAGCGAGAAGTTCGTCGAGGCGCACGGCGGTCGCGTCGGCGACATCAGCATCTACGGCCAGGAGTCGAACCACACGACCTGGCGCCTCGCGAAGCTGAACCTCGCGATCCGCGGCATCGACGCCAACATCGTGCACGGCGACACCTTCCACGCCGACGGCCACAAGGACCTCAAGGCCGACTACGTCCTCGCGAACCCGCCCTTCAACGACAGCGACTGGGGCCAGCCGCGCCTCAAGGAAGACGTGCGCTGGAAGTATGGCGTGCCGCCCGCGGGCAACGCGAACTTCGCCTGGGTGCAGCACTTCCTCCACCACCTCGCGCCCACCGGCATCGCGGGCTTCGTGCTGGCGAACGGCAGCATGTCGTCGCAGCAGTCGGGCGAGGGCGACATTCGCAAGGCCATCGTCGAGGCGGACCTCGTCGACTGCATGGTCGCGCTGCCGGGACAGCTCTTCTACTCGACGCAGATCCCCGTCTGCCTGTGGTTTCTCGCGCGGGATAAGAAGAACGGCCTCGGCGGTCGCGGCAAGAAGATGAGGAGCCGCCAGAAGGAGACTCTGTTCATCGACGCGCGCAAGCTCGGCACGCTCGTCGACCGCGTGCATCGCGAGCTCTCCGACGATGACATCGCGAAGATCGCCGACACGTACCACCGCTGGCGCGGTGATTGGCCACCGACCGACGAGGCTACGATTCGGGCGACCACAAGGGTCGCCCCTACGACATCATCTGTAGGGGCACCCCTTGTGGGTGCCCGCGCGTACGAGAACATCCCGGGGTTCTGCTATTCGGCGACGACCGAAGAGATCGCCTCGCACCAGTTCGTGCTCACGCCGGGGCGCTACGTCGGCGCCGAAGAAGTCGAGGACGACGGCGAGCCCTTCGACGAGAAGATGAAACGCCTCGTGGCGACGCTCGAAGAGCAGTTCGCCGAAGGCGCGCGGCTGGAGAAGGAGATCCGGAAGAATCTGCGGGGGCTTGGGTATGGGGGGTGAAACCATCTGGCCGACGCGTCCACTGAAGGATTGCGCCGTTTGGTACTCCGGCGGCACGCCGAACAAGGCCACCCCGCGCTACTGGGGCGGCTCGATCCCGTGGATCAGCGCGAAAAGCCTCAACGACTACTTCGTGTCGGACTCCGAGGATCGCGTCACCGAGGAGGGCGCTCGAAACGGCACACGCCTGGTCCCGAAGGACAGCATTCTCTTCATCGTTCGCGGGATGAGCCTCAAGAGCGAGTTCCGCATGGGCATCGCCACACGCCCCGTCACCTTCAACCAAGATCTGAAGGCGCTCGTCGCAGTGGACGACGTTGTGCCCGCGTACCTCGCCTACGCGATCCGGTCGAAGACGACCGAGATCCTGCAGATGGTCGGCGAGGCGGGTCACGGGACCGGCGTGCTTCCCACGGATCGCATCCAGTCACTCGAGATTCCTGTCCCCTCGCTCGAAGAGCAACACGCAGTCGCCGCTATCGTGGGCGCGCTGGACGCCAAGATCGAACTGAACCGCAAGATGAACGCGACGCTCGAGGCGATGGCGCGGGCGCTTTTCAAGTCATGGTTCGTCGACTTCGACCCCGTGCGCGCCAAAGCCGAAGGCCGCGCCCCGAGCGGCATGGACGCCGAAACCGCGAAGCTGTTTCCGAGTGAGTTCGTCGATTCGGAGCTGGGGCCGATTCCGAAGGGTTGGCGCGCAACGACCTTGGGGACCGAAGTCGAACGTTGTGGTGGCGCAGTTCAAACGGGTCCTTTCGGGAGTCAGTTGCACGCATCCGACTACGTCCCGGAGGGGGTGCCCGTCGTCATGCCGAAGGACATCGGCGGGCGCAGGGTTTCGACGGCCAGCATCGCGCGCGTTCCTGAACACGACGCGTTGCGACTGTCGCGACATCGCTTGCAGCCTGGCGATGTCGTCTATAGCCGTCGTGGCGATGTCGAGCGCCACGCCCTGATCGGCGCTCGGGAGACCGGGTGGCTCTGCGGAACCGGATGCCTTCTCGTGCGTCTCGGTCCCAATTGGCCGTCGCCGATGTTCGCGTCCTTCGCCCTTGATCGACCGGAGACGCGCGCGTGGATCTCTCAGCACGCGATCGGCGCAACGATGCCCAACCTGAACACCGGCATCCTGTCCGCGGTTCCCCTCGTGATGCCATCCGATGATGTGCTCCGCGCCTTCGCCGCCGCCGTGGATCCGCTTCAGGCGTTGGTCGTCATCCGAGACGCCGAAACCGGCCTGCTCGCGAAGACCCGCGATGAGCTTCTGCCGCGTCTTCTCTCGGGCGAGCTGCCGGTCGACGCGCGCGAGCGCGCAGTCGAGGAGGTCGCGTGAAGCTCACACGCGTCACCAAGCTTCGTCACCGCGTGTTCCGCGATTTCGCGTGGCCGAGCGAGCTCCACGCCTTAGTCGGGATGCGCCGCGACGGTTCGGACGCGCCTGCGATGTGTCGCTCTGATTCTCCGGAGCCGCGCGTGATGAATCACGCCCCTACGAGGCCGCAGTGATCGATCCGCTCGATCCCATTCGCCCCCGGAGGCGATCGATCCGATTGCGCGGATACGACTATTCCGGCGCGGGGGCGTATTTCGTGACCATCTGCGCGCAGGACCGCGCGTGTTTGTTCGGGGACGTGGTCGACGAGGTCATGCGATGGAACGATGCCGGGATGATGATCAGGGAGCACTGGACGGCGCTGCCGCGCCGATTCCCGACCGTCACGCTGGATGAATTTGTCGTGATGCCAAACCACGTTCACGGCGTAGTGATCATTCACGACGCGTCTGGTGCGGGCGGCCACGAGGGCCGCCCCTACGACGACAACCTGGACGTAGGGGCACCCCTTGTGGGTGCCCGTCATGACGATGACGCGGACGGTGCCCATGCGGGCGGCCACGAGGGCCGCCCCTACGCATCTGGCTCGCCTCTCGGACAGGTGATCGGCGCGTTCAAATCGATGACCACCGTCGCCTACGGGCTCGGCGTCCGACAGTTCGCGTGGCCGACGTTCCGTGGCCGCCTCTGGCAGCGCAACTACTACGAACACATCGTTCGCAACGAAGTGGAGATGGACCGGATCCGCCGCTACATCGCAGAGAATCCCAGCAGGTGGGCGCAAGATCGCGAGAACCCTGCCTGCGTAGGGGCACCGCTTGCGGGTGCCGAAGAGTGGGAGGTCGCGTGACGCCCTCCGAAGCGCCCAAGGGGGAGCTGGTCCTCTACCAGACTGACGACCGGCGGACGCGCGAGTGCCGCTTCGAGGGCGACACCATTTGGCTCACGCAGGCGCAACTCGCCGAGCTGTTCGAGACCAGCGTCCCCAACATCAACCTCCACCTGAAGGCCGTGTACGAGGAGGGAGAGCTCGACGAAGGGGCAACCATTACGGCGTACTTAATAGTTCGAGCCGAGGGGAAGCGCTCCGTCTCCAGGCAGGTGCTGCAATGACGAAGGCCAAGGGGAAACCTCGCGCGAGTACGGGAAAAGCGATGACCACCCGGCGCAAGAACGGCGAGACGCACCTCGTCGAGTGGAAGGAGTCGTGGCGCGACGAGTACCTGAAGTGGCTCTGCGGCTTCGCCAACGCCGACGGCGGTACGCTCATCATCGGCATGAACGACAGGGGCCAGCCCGTCGGAGCCCAGGGTGCGGAGCGCCTGCTCGTCGATCTGCCCAACAAGATTCGCGACACGCTCGGCTTGGTCGTGCCGGTGCGAAGCGTCGCCAAGAAGGGCAAGACGCTGGTCGAGATCGACGTCGACGCCTCCGTGACGCCCATCAGCTACAAGGGCGAGTACCACTTCCGCTCGGGCAGCACGAAGCAGCAACTCACCGGCAACGCGCTCTCGACGTTCCTCCTCCGCAAGTTCGGCCGCACCTGGGATGGCGCGCCGGTGCCCAACATTACAGTCAAGAACCTGAGCGCCGAGGCCTTCAAGCGCTTCAAGGGCTACGCCCGTAGCAGCGATCGACTGCCCGCGGGCGCGCTTGCGCTGAGTCGCGCGGAGCTCGTCGAGAAACTCCGCCTCACCGAGACCGGCATGCTCAAGCGCGCCGCTCTGCTCCTCTTTCACGAAGATCCCGAGCGCTGGGTCACCGGTGCCTACGTGAAGATCGGCATGTTCCGTAGCGAGAGCGACCTCGCCTATCACGATGAGGTGCACGGCGACCTGTTCACGCAGATGGACAAGACCGTTGAGCTCCTTCTGACGAAGTACATGGTGGCGTGGATCAGCTACCGCGGGCTCGGTCGCCTCGAGACGTTCCCCATTCCGCGCGAGGCGCTGCGCGAGGCGGTGCTGAATGCCTTGATCCACAAGGACTACAGCGTTGGCGCACCGATCCAGATCCGCGTGTACCGTGACGGGCTCCGAATCTCGAACGCAGGCGAGCTGCCGCCAACATGGACGGCAGAAACGCTGCTGAGAACACACGACTCACAACCCCCGAATCCCGACATCGCGAACACGTTTTTTCGCGCCGGGCTCATTGAGGCCTGGGGGCGGGGTTATGAAATGATCCGCGATGCGTGCCAGGAAGCAGGCGCGCCCGAGCCGACCGTCGCCACCGAGGGTGGTTTTCGTGTGGAGTGGAAGTGGCAAGTGCCCGACGACGCGCGAGCCGCGAAGCCGGCGGCCACGGAAGTCACCACGGAAGTCACCACGGAAGTCACCACGGAAGTCACTCGTCTGGTCGCCGTGCTCGCTGGGGAGACGACCCGGCGCGAACTTCGGACAGCACTCGGTCTGAAGAACGACGAGCACTTTCGCAAGGCGTACCTCCTTCCTGCGCTTGAAGCCGGCCTCATTGAAATGACCATCCCTGACAAGCCGAACAGCCGCCTGCAGAAGTACCGACTCACCGCTGCAGGCAAAGCCCGCCTCGCAGCGATCAGAAAAGGTGCGAAGTGACCACCTTCACCGAATCTGTCGTCGAGCAAGCAGCCCTCGCGTGGTTCGAGGCGCTCGGGTACGCAATCGTTGGCGGCCCTTCGATCGCGCCCGGTGAACCGGGTGAAGAACGGCGGACCTACGCGGACGTCGTGCTCGACGGCCGCCTGCGCGACGCGCTCGCGCGGTTGAACCCCACGGTTTCGCGCGAAGGCCTCGACGAGGCGTTCCGAAAGCTCACGCGGATCTCGTCGCCGCAGCCGGTCGACGCGAACCACGAGCTGCACTACTACCTCGTGAACGGCGTCAGCGTGGAGTACCTGCGCGCCGACGGCACCATCGGCTACGACCCGGTGCGCGTCGTCGACTTCGACGTGCTCGACAACAACGACTGGCTCGTCGTCAACCAGCTCACCGTCAGCGAGGGCGGCCACAATCGACGCCCCGACGTCGTGGTGTTCCTGAACGGCCTGCCGATCGCCGTCATCGAGCTGAAGAACGCCGCGAGCGAGAACGCGACCATCTGGAGCGCGTTCCAGCAGCTCCAGACCTACAAGCAGGGGCTTCCATCGCTCTTCGTGTTCAACGAGCTGCTCGTCGTCAGCGATGGGCTCGAAGCGCGCATCGGTACGCTCTCGTCGAACAAGGAGCGTTTCCTGCCCTGGCGCACCATCGAGGGCGAGGCGCTCGCGTCGAAGACGATGAGCCAGCTCGAGGTGCTGATCCGCGGCGTGTTCGACAAGCGGCGGCTCCTCGACCTGCTCCGCTACTTCATCGTGTTCGAGGACGACGGGGACACTGCCATCAAGAAGATGGCGGGCTACCATCAGTTCCACGCAGTGGCGCGGGCGCTGGACGCGACGATCTCGGCCTCGCGCCCGCAGGGCGACCGTCGCGTCGGCGTGGTCTGGCACACGCAGGGGTCGGGCAAGAGTCTCACGATGGCCTTCTACGCGGGGCGCGTCGTGCTGCACCCGGCGATGCAGAACCCGACGCTCATCGTGCTCACCGACCGGAACGATCTCGACGAGCAGCTCTTCGGCACGTTCGCGCGCTGCAAGGACCTACTGCGCCAGAGCCCCGAGCAAGCCAAGGATCGCGCCCACCTGCGGGAGCTGCTCAAGGTCGCCTCGGGCGGCGTGGTCTTCACGACCATCCAGAAGTTCATGCCTGAGACCCGCGGCGACACGTTTCCGCTGCTCTCCGAGCGCTCGAACATCGTCGTGGTCGCGGACGAGGCCCACCGCAGCCAATACGACTTCATCGACGGCTTCGCGCGCCACATGCGCGACGCCCTGCCGAACGCATCGTTCATCGGCTTCACCGGCACGCCCATCGACGCGGCCGACAAGAACACGCGATCGGTCTTCGGCGACTACGTCAGCGTCTACGACATCCAGCGCGCGGTCGAAGACGGCGCCACGGTCCCCATCTACTACGAAAGCCGTCTCGCGAAGCTCGAGCTGAAAGAGGAAGAGCGGCCGCACCTCGATGAGGCCTTCGACGAGCTGACCGAGGGCGAGGAGCTCGAAGGGCGTGAGAAGCTCAAGACGAAGTGGTCGGCGCTCGAGGCGCTCGTCGGGACCGACCGGCGCGTGCAGCTCATCGCGAAGGACCTCGTCGAGCACTTCGAAGCTCGCCTCGATGCCATGGACGGCAAAGCGATGCTGGTCTGCATGAGCCGGCGGATCTGCGTCGACCTCTACAAGGCGCTCACCGCGCTACGCCCCGACTGGCTCGACGAGAGCGACGACAAGGGCGCGATCAAGGTCGTGATGACCGGGTCGGCGTCCGACCCGAGCGACTGGCAACAGCACATCCGCAGCAAGCAGCGCCGCGAGGCGCTGGCCAAGCGGTTCAAGAACCCGAGCGACCCCTTCAAGCTCGTCATCGTCCGCGACATGTGGCTCACGGGCTTCGACGCCCCGTGCATGCACACGATGTACATCGACAAGCCGATGCAGGGGCACGGTCTGGTGCAGGCCATCGCGCGCGTGAACCGCGTGTTCCGGGACAAGCCGGGCGGTCTCGTCGTCGACTACCTGGGCCTCGCCGACCAGCTCAAGAAGGCCCTCCACACGTACACCGAGAGCGGCGGACAGGGCGAGACGGCGCTCGACCAGGAGGAGGCCGTGGCGCTGATGCTCGAGCGCTACGAGCAGTGCTCGGACATCTTCCACGGCTTCGACTGGAGCGCTTGGATGAGCAGCTCGCCGGCCGCCCGCCTCTCGGTGCTGCCCGCGGCGCAGGAGCACGTGCTCGCCCAGGAGAGCGGCAAGGAGCGGCTGCTCCAGGTCGTCACCGAGCTTTCGAAGGCGTTCGCGCTCGCCGTGCCGCACGACGAGGCGATCCGCATTCGCGATGACGTCGGATTCTTCCAGGCCGTCCGCACGGCCATCGCCAAGACGCAGGTCGGGGACCGGAAAGGCTCCGGCGACATCGACCACGCCATCCGGCAAATCGTCTCGAAGGCGATCGTGAGCGACCAGGTCATCGACATCTTCGCGGCGGCGGGCCTCAAGAACCCCGACATCTCGATCCTGTCCGACCAGTTCCTCGCCGACGTTCGCGGGATGAAGCACCGGAACCTTGCGGTCGAGCTGCTCAGGAAGCTCCTCAATGACGAAGTGAAGGCGCGCTCGAAGCACAACCTGGTGCAGGCACGCTCTTTCGCCGACCTCCTCGAGAAATCCGTTCGTCGCTACCAGAACCGCGCCATCGAGGCCGCGCAGGTCATCGAGGAGCTCATCGAGCTCGCGAAGGAGATGCGCGCCGCCCAGAAGCGGGGCGAGGAGCTCGGGCTCACGAGCGACGAGCTGGCCTTCTACGACGCGCTCGAGGTCAGCGACACCGCCGTCAAGGTCCTCGGCGACGAGACGCTGCGCACCATCGCGCGCGAGCTGGTCGACACGGTGAAGCACAACGTCACCATCGACTGGACCGTGAAGGAATCGGTCCGCGCCAAGCTGCGGGTCATCGTGAAGCGCATCCTGCGCAAGTACGGCTACCCGCCCGACAAGCAGGAAGCTGCGACGAACACAGTGTTGCAACAGGCTGAGCTGCTGTCGGACTTTTGGACGCTGGGAGCGCGCGGATGACCCCAGCCGCACTCGAGTCGCTCATCGCCCAAGGCGAGTCCGAGACGCTCGAGTTCAAGCGCTCGACGGCCGAGCTGAAGCGCGCCGGCGAGACGCTGTGCGCCTTCCTGAACGGCGAGGGCGGCAAGGTGCTGATCGGCGTCGCGCGTGACGGCAAGCTCGTGGGCCAGGACGTCGCCGACATCACGCTTCGCGACATCGCGGCGATGCTCGGCCGCTTCGAGCCGCCGGCCCGCGTCGAGATGAGCCGGGTGGACGTCGAGAGCGGGCGGCAGGTGATCGTGCTCGAGGCAGTTCCTTCCCGGCAGTTCGCGCCGTTCGTCTTCGAGTCGAAGCCGTACAAGCGGGTGGGCTCGACCACCACGGTGATGTCGCAGGCGGAGTACGCGCGCCTGCTCCTCGATCGCAACCACAGTCGCTATCGCTGGGAGAACCAGCCCGCCGTGGGCGTGCGCCTCGAAGACCTCGACCGCGAGGAGATCCTGCGCACGCGCGCCACCGCCATCGAGCAGCGGCGCCTCTCGGCCGGCACGAGCCTGGACGTCGGCGACATCCTCGACCGGCTCGGCCTGCGCATCGACGGGCAGGTCACGCAGGCCGCGCAGATGCTCTACGGGACGAAGTTCCTCCCCGACTACCCGCAGGCGCTGCTCAAGCTCGGGCGCTTCCGGGGCACGAAGATCACCGGCGACATCCTGGACAACAAGCAGGAGCACCTGCACGCGTTCGCGATGGTCCGCGAGGCGATCGCGTGGCTGGACCGGACGCTGCCGCTGTCCGCGCGCTTCCCGAAGGGCGCCATCAACCGCGAGGACCGGCTGCCGGTGCCCGCGGAGGCGCTGCGCGAGATCGTCATCAACGCCGTCATTCACCGCGACGTGAGCAACCCGAGCTCGTACGTCGCCATCGCCGTCTTCGACGACCGCATCGAGATCCACAGCATCGGCGACTTCCCAACCGGCATTCGCGCCGAGCTGCTCACGCAGGAGCACCGCTCGATCCCGCGTAACCCCCTCATCGCGGGCGCGTTCCACCGCACGGGCGCCATCGAGGTCTGGGGTCGAGGTACCAATCGGGTGGTCGAGGCGTGCCGCGCGTACGGCATCGCAGAACCGACCTTCACCGAGGGCTCGGGCGCCGTCACCGTGACGTTCAAGGCCGAGATCGTCGCCGGGGCGGGGGACTTGGTGCCTGGCGGGCACCAAGTAGGCACCAAGTCGGCACTAAGTCCGTACCAAGTCCAAGTGCTGGAACTTGCAGACGTTCCTCGCGCGTTGGCGGACCTGATGGTTCCCTCGGGCCGAACCGATCGGACCAAGTTCCGGGACCAAGTCGTGGCTCCGCTGCTCGAAGCCAGCCTCCTCGAGATGACCATCCCGGACAAGCCGCGGAGCTCGAAGCAGCAGTACCGCACCACCGAGGCTGGGCGCGTAGCGCTGGTCGCCGCGAGGCGAGAATGACGCGCAAAATGACGCGCAAGAAGAAGGCGACGGCCTCCCTCGTGCGCTCCTCGGCGGCCGAGTACCTGACCTTCGTGGCGGCTAGCGGCACGGGCCGCGTCGAGGCCGTCTGCGCCGACGAGGACGTGTGGCTCAGCCAGAACCGAAGCGCTCAAGGCCACGACCGCGAAGCTCTACTACCGCGGTCGGGAAATTAGCCCACGGAGGGCCGCTCCATGGACCTCGCTTCGCAACTACCTTCACGAGCGGCGGCTTGAAGCGATCAGCTCGGCGTTGCCGATCGGTATGGACGCCGAAGCGATCGAAGACCGCATTCCGAACGGGCTAATCTGGCAGACCAAACGAGTCGGAGCGACGACGCTGCGTCGACGCGCAGAGCAACTCGCATGCGCCGATCTGCGTTCACGTGACCGGGAAGACGATGCACTCCTCAACCGCCACGAGGTCGACGTTGAGCGTCAGTGGCTGCGCGCCGACGTGAAGACCGACGCCGAACTCTCGGCGCGCCTGGCGACGGTCGACGAGTTCGTGCAGCGGTGTGCCGAACTTGGTGATCGTCCGTGGCTGATGCCTGCCGCTCGCCTCTTCCTCTGCGCGCGCCCGCCGTCCTACTTCGATATCGCGCGACGCTGGTTGTATCGCGTCGAAGAGACTGGGTTTGATGACAACGTCTTTGAGCGGCTACTCGGGATCGTGAACGCCGTGCGGGGTACCGAGTACAGGGACCCCGTCGGACAGGTCATCGACCGCAGCACCGTATCCATCGACTCTTTCTGGGCCGAAGAGCCGCTCGACGATGCGCTGTCGCTGGTCGACCCGCGCATCATCCTGGGGAACCTGGTGGTCGATGATGCGGCGTGGAAGGGAGCAGCGACTCGTGTGCATGGGACGTCTTTCGGCGAACCGGTTCTCACGAAGAAGCGTCTCGAAGGACTCACCGACGTTATCGAGAAGGCGACTCGCGTGGCACGTGGGAAGGCTGCGGCGGTGCTCGTCTTGCCCGAACTGTCGGTGCCGCGTCGGTGGTTCAGGACCGTCGCGAACCACGTCGTGAAGGGTAGCCGATTGGGCTTGGTCCTTGGGCTTGAGTATCGGCACAGCGCGTCCCAGCCGTACGTGACCAACCAAGTCTTCGCTGTCCTCCCCGGGCCCCTCATGTCGGTGGCGACATGGCCGTGGACGAAGCGTCTGCCGGCGCATGCAGAGGGGAAGTTGCTCGCGAGCCTGCCGGCCCCCGTTTCATTCCGACCCGTGCCGAAGGACCCGAAGAAGCAGCTCGCGCGAACGGTGGTTCGCTCGGCGTGGGGCGACTTGTCCGTTCTCATCTGCAGCGAGCTATTCGAAGCCCGCCGCGTTGCCGATCTCCTCGGGCGGGTGAACGTCGTGCTCTGCCCGGCATGGAACACGGATACGGCGTCCTACGACCACCTCATCCAGTCCGTCGGCTTTGAGCTGCACGCGATCATCGCCATCGCGAACAACGGCCATTACTCGGACTGCCGCGCGTGGGCTCCTCGCACGCAGCGCTGGGAGCGGGACCTCTGCCGACTCATCGAGCGCGACGTGAACGACGTCGTTCACGTCGACGTTCCGCTTGCGAGCTTGGTGGCCTTCCACCGAGGCGGCAAGCAGGCGAAGGACGAGTACCGGCGTCTCCGCGAAGCGCTCGATGGGCGTGATCTCAAGGCGGCGCGTGCCGCGCTGAAGAAGCTGACGGACGAACACCCAGGAGCATGGCGGCCGCTACCGCCAGATTGGTCATGAAGCACTACTGCGAACCGACACAGGCCGCAAAAGACGCTTTCACCCGTGAGGGTGCCTTTGATGGCGGGGGGCCGTCTGCAACCACCCGTACTTCTTCGACTTCCGTAAAGGACACCATCAGCCCGACGTCCTTGATCCATGTCCTTTACGCCCTGGCCGCGCGTCGCACCTTCGAGGCATGGAGGAGCCCATGACGAAGCCCTCCCTCGACGATCTCCTACGCTCGGGCGAGTGGACCGGCGCCGAGTTCAAGGCCAGCAAGCGCGATGCCGAAGTCGGTCTTCGAGACCGTCTCGGCCTTCGCCAACACGCGCGGCGGCTGGATCGTGCTCGGTGTCACGCAGGACGGCGAGCGTTTCGAGGTCAGCGGCGTCGACGAGCCCGACAAGGTGCAGAACGACTTCCTCTCGGTGCTGCACGCCGGGCAGAAGGTCAGCCACGACGTCGACGTCTCGGAGCACCGCTACGAGCACGAAGGCAAGGTGGTCCTCGCTTTCCAGGTCGCCGAGAACCCGCGCACCCGCAAGCCCGTGTACCTCGACGGCGACATCCGCCGGACCTTCCTGTGCAGGGGCGGCGGCGACTGCCGCGCCCAGCGGCACGAGATCGAGCGCATGCTGCGCGACGCCTCGGCGGATCGCTGGGACGGCGAGCCCTTCACGCGCGTCGACCTCGACGAGGTGTTCCACTCGGCGAGCCTCAAGTGGTACCGCGACCGCTTCCACGCAACGAACCCCGGCTTCGACGTCGAACAGCCGCACCACGAGTTCCTCTACGAGTGGGGCTACCTCGTGAAGGAGAGCGGCAAGCTGCTCCCGCCGCGAGGTGCGGTGGCCTTGCTCGGCTCGCTGCGCGGGGTGCGCAACCCGATCCCGAAGCCGGTCCTCGACGTGAGATTCCTCGGCTACGCCAGCACCGAGGACTTCGATGAGACGCGCTGGATCGATCGCCTCGTGAGCGAGGTGAACATCATCGAGACCTGGCAACAGCTCCTCGCGAAGTACCTCTTCTTCATGCCCAAGACGTTCCGCGACATCGACCCGGCCACGCTCGAGCGCCGGGACGCGCCGGCGGGGTTCCGCGTCTTCCGCGAGGCCGCGATGAACCTGCTGATCCACCAGGACTACGGCGACCACTCGCGCAAGGCCGTCATCGGGTTCTTCACCGACGGCATCGAGTTCTGGAACCCGGGCGACAGCTTCGCCGAAGAGAAGCTCCTGCTCGACCCTGGCGAGAAGGACGTGCGCAACCCCGCCATCGCGATGGCCATCCGTCGTATCGGCATGTGCGAGCAGGCGGGCACCGGCCTTTGGATGATGCAGCGCGTGTGGCAGGCGCTCGGTCACGCCCCGCCGATCAACACGAACGACCGCGTTCACAAGTCGTTCGCGACGTTCCTGGCGGAGCCGCGCGGCCGCGGCCGGCCGACGCGCGCCACCTCGACGCGTTTCCGGATCTGTATCCGGACCGCGCCTGCCGCGGATTGCTTCTTTGCCGCACACCGCGGGCAGCGCAGCTCGGCGACCGTGTGCGGGCGATTCCGTGGAACACGCTGTGAGCGTCGCTACCGCAAGGGTGCTTCCCGGTAAGATCGATCCAGTTGGCCTCGGGATGAAGCTGCCGTGCTCAGGCCGTGGCGTACTCGGGTTGCCGTCCGGTGCTGGCGCTGGCGACGAGGCCGGCGACGAGCATGCTCGGGATGCGGCGCTCGCCGGGTACGAGGCGCTCGGAGAGGCCGTTGAGCAGGATGAGCGTGCGAAAGACGAGAGCTACGTCCGGTGGCACGCGCTCGAAGTCGGTCTCGGAGAGCGTCTTGCGCATCTCGCCGAAGTCGTGGCGGGCGCCGAGGGCGATTTCGAGCATGCGAGAGAAGGCGTCGGGATCGTCGCGTTCGAAGCGGAAGCCGAGGCCTCGCGCGGCTTCAACGGCGCCGGCTCGATCGCCACGCACGGCACGCGCGAACATCGCGGCGGCGTTCTCGGCGAATCCCGGCGGCAACTCCTTGGCAAGGCCGAAGTCGAGCAGGCCGATGCTGCCATCGGGGAGCACGAGCAGGTTTCCGGGATGGGGATCGCCGTGGAAAAAGCCGTGCTCGAAGAGCATCCGGCGGTAGAGGTCCGCGATGCGGTCGGCGAGTGCCGAAAGGTCGGTGCCGTCGGCGGCGAGCCGCTCCGTGGCGTGGATAGGCGTCCCTTCGAGAAACTCCAGGACCAGAAGGCGGGCTGAGCAGAGCTCGCGATGCAGGCGGGGCACGCGCACAGTTGCGTCGCCGTCGAAAGCCATGCGCACGCGTTCAGTCGACTCGGCCTCGCGGGCGAAGTCAAGCTCGAGGCCGATGAAGTGGGCGACCTCCTCCACCAGCCCGGCGAGCGGAACGTCCGCGAAGAGGCGCGTCGCGGCGGCCACCGCGCGACGGACGAGCGCAAGATCGGCGTGATAGAGCCGCATGGCCTCGGGGTACTGGATCTTGAGAGCGACTGACTCGCCGCTGTGGAGCCATGCACGATGCACCTGCGCAAGCGAGGCGGCGGCCAGCGGTTGGGGGTCGACGCGGACGAAGACCTTGTTGACCGGCCGCCCGAGCTCCTGTTCCACGGTTGCCGAAAGCGCACTCCAGGGCCGTGGCAGCACGCGGTCGTGGAAGCGGCCGAGTTCACGGATGAAGGCCGCTGGCAGCACGTCAGCGCGCGCGCCCGCCACCTGGCAGAGCTTGACGAAGGCGCCGCCGAGATCGTCTCCGAGCCCGGCGATTCCGCGTGCGAAGCGGTCGTGAGCGCGTTCCCAGGCGACGGTGTCCGAGAGCCCGCGCGCCTGACGTGCTTCGAGCCGCCGGTAGCGGAGCAGCGCCGGGGCGACCACACGGAAGGTTCGGATGGCGCGATACGCCGGATGGTGTCTCATCGGCGTGGGCCTCGTGATGGCGTGGCGAGCATGCCGTGCAGGAAGATCTCCTGCACGGTGTCGACGATGGTCTCGTCAGAGATCGACCGGATCTTCTCGCCGCCGAAGACGTGCTGGCTGAGAACGAAGATCACGAGCATGCCCACCAGCGCACGGGCGGCGACGAAGGTATCGAGGGGCCGGAGCACACCCCGTTTGACGAAGGCGTCGAGGTAAGCCGCGAAGATGCGGTTCACCGGCAGGATCACGCGCTGGGCGAAGGCGCGGGCGTCTTCGGGACGGAGCGAGAACTCGCGCAGGACGAGACCCACGAGCGGCGCGCGATCGCGGAGCCGCGCGTACAGGTGCTCGGCGATGAGCGGGATGGCCCGTTCGGGAGGCGTCTCGCGCAGCGTCTCGGTCAGGTCGGCCATATCCGGGAGCAGGGAATGGCGGACGATGACCTCTTCGAGAATCGATTCCTTGGTGGAGAAGTAGAGATAGAGGGTGCCCTTGGCGAGACCGGCCTCGCGGGCGATCTCGTCGACCGGGCTGGCGTGGAATCCCTTGCGCATCCAAACCCGCAACGCGGCATCGACGATCTGGCCGCGGCGGGCCTCCCCGAGGGCATCACGCAGGGCCGGCGCAATTCGAGGCATAACCGCCTTATGACTGACTGGTCGGTCATTGTAAAGGACCCCGGGAGGGAAAGCATTGCGCACGTAAGGGGCGCCGGCCGCGGTACGTTCCGCACCCGCCACATCGCGTGCCCAGCAGGTCGCGTCAGGGGGCGCCTGATCCGGGGCGCGCAAGTGGGGTGTCTCGTCAGTTTTCCCTTCGACACGGACGGCATGGCACCCTCCTTCCTGGTTGCATGGGACTTACGGTCTTGCCCGCGGAGCGGCAAGGCGCCGGATTGGGGCCGGCAGGTACCTTGAGAGTGCGCGCACCTTGTGCACGTACTGTGCGCGCATGGGTGTCTTGCATAACCCGCTGCGCTGAGAGAGCACGGTGTACCGTTCGGCGTGGTTGCGGATCGCCATTCTGATTTCCTTTGCCGTTCTGGCCGCATACTCGCCGGGCATGGGGGGGCATCCGTTTATCGTCGACGCCTGGCTGTGGCGGGGTGTGCGCAGCCTGGTGACGACAAACGTATGGCTGTTGCCGATCGGCGTGTTTGTCGCCGGGGCTGTGGCCGACTGCCTTGGCTCGTTGTGCCCACCATGCCGTCTTCCGGTGCGGCGTTCCTGGCTCTGGGCCCTGGCTCTGGGCGCGGTTGCGGCAGGTGTGTTCTGGAGCCTGATGGTCTCGACGTGGCTCGGCGATTACGCGCACGTCGACCGGGATCCGATCCCGCCGTTGGCGATCGAAACCGCGGAGCCACTCGGTGCTCTGTTTTCCACGCTCGTGCGGATGGCAGGCGCGGCGGCGGGGGTGGCGAGCTCGACCGCCGTGGGTCTGGAGTCCGTACTCTGCGGCGCGATCGCGGTCTCCGCGATCTTCTTGTGGGCGCGCCTGCTCGGCGCGGAGTGGCCGCTGATCTTCGCGATGGTGGTGTCCGGCGGTTACATGGTCCTCTTCTTCGGCTACCCGGAGAAAGGTACGCCGAAGTCGGTGGCGCTCGTGTGCTGGTACATCTACTTCGGCACCCGGGCGCTGCGCGAGGGGCGCCTGGCACCCATGCTTGCCTCGAGCACGGTACTCTCCGTCGCCAGCCTGATGCACGGCTCGGCACTATGCTGGTTACCCGCGCACGCCTGGTATCTGTGGCGTCGCCCCGGTTGGCGCGGGCCGGCGTTCGGTATCGGGTGTTTCCTGGCGCCATTCATCCTGCTCGGTGCGTACATCTACTTCGGCCAGCCCCCCGTCTGGTCGGTATTGGGAAATGTCGCGGCACCCGTGCAGTGGATCAAGTCACGCTGCATCACCAACTGCGGATACGATTTCTGGAGCGCGGAGCATTTCCTCGATGTGCTGAACTGTCTTCTGGTGCTCAGTCCAATGGCGCTGCTGTGCCTGCCCGAAGCGTTGTGGCACGGACGCAAGGACGGTGTCGGACGCTGGCTCGTTCTGGGGGCGGCGGGCTGGTTGTTCCTGTCGCTGACCTGGTTTCCCGTCTTCGGCTATTTCTCGGATTGGGACATCTTCGCCTGTACGCCGCTGGTGCTCTCTTATCTCGCCGTTTACACCGCACAGCAGGTCATGCCCCCGCAAGGGTTTCGTCGTCTGGCGTTGGCGTGGATTACGGTGTCTTTGTTGCACACCGCGGCGTGGCTCTATCAGTTTCACGGACCGCTGTAAGGGAATTCGCGGGTTGGCGCGAGCGGGCGACGCCGGGCGCGGCGAGCCGGTTTCCGGGGCGACGGGCCGCTGCTCGGCGAAGCGCCGGACGAGGCGATTCTCGCCCGGCGATCGGGGTGACCGTTACGGTCGGCGAATGCGCCGACCTCTGGCGCCGGCTCGCCATGCTCTCCGGCGGGCCCCGTCGGGGGGCCAAATTGACGGACCCTCCGGGTGTGTGTTAGCTGCTAACCAAGGTCGTTCGGATCATGCAGTTCCACTTCGCCAACGTCCTCGTGTTCGCGTCCCTGGCGGTTGCCTTCGTCACCGTCATGCTGCTCCTCGGCCGCCTCGTACGGCCGCACAACCCCGAACCCCTCAAGCTGACCACCTACGAGTGCGGGGAGCCGCCGACCGGCACTGCCTGGATGAACTTCAACATCCGCTTCTATCTCGTCGCTTTGATCTTCGTGATCTTCGACGTGGAGGTCGCCTTCCTGTATCCGGTCGCCGCCGTCTATCGCGACTGGGTGCTGAACGGCATGGGCGCTTTCGCCTTCCTCGAAATTGCCCTGTTCCTGGGTATTCTCTTCGTCGGACTGGCCTACGTCTGGGCGAAGGGCGACCTCGCGTGGATCAAGAAGATCCCGGCAGAGACGCAGCCGGCCGGAGCGACGGGTAACCGCGAAGCGGCCTAGCGCCGAAAGGGCTGGCCATGTCCCTCGTCAATTCATTGCCCGAAATGGTGTTGACCACCCGGGCCGACGACATCCTCAACTGGACCCGCAAGTCCTCGCTCTGGTGGATGCTGTTCGGCCTCGCGTGCTGCGCAATCGAGATGATGCAGACCCAGGGGCCGCGCGCCGATGTCGATCGCTTCGGTGCCGCGCCGCGGGCGGCGCCGCGGCAATCCGACCTGATGATCGTCGCCGGCACGCTCACGCTGAAGATGGCCCTGCGCACCAAGCTGCTTTACGAGCAGATGCCCGAGCCGCGCTACGTGATCTCCATGGGCAGCTGCGCCAACTGCGGCGGTCTCTTCCAACTCGCGTACTCCGTCTGCGACGGCGTCGATAAGGTCATCCCCGTCGACGTCTACGTCCCCGGCTGCCCGCCGCGCCCGGAAGCCCTCACCGAGGGTATCCTCAAGCTGCAAGAGAAAATCATGCAGGAGAAGTGGCTGGTCCGCCACCCGACCACCGCGGCCGTGTGAGGACGGGCCGGTCATGGACGCGGCTGCCATTCACGGCCTTTTGCAGGCGCGCCTCGGCGCTGCCGCCGGCGAGTGTCGGACGACGGCGAAACAACCGTGGATCGCCGTCAACCCCGGCGCCATCGTCGACGTCTGCCGTTTCCTGCGCGACGAACCGGAACTCGGGTTCGACTGCCTGTCGAATCAAACGGGCGTAGACTACGCTTCCGAGGGTCTCCTTCAGGTGGTCTACCACCTGTACTCGTACGTTCATCGGCACGCGATCGTGGTGAAGGTGGACGTGCCGCGGGACGCCCCCGAATTGCCCAGTGTCGTCGGCGTGTGGCCGGCCGCCGACTGGCTCGAACGGGAGATCTACGACCTGATCGGCGTGACTTTCGCGGGCCATCCGGACCTGCGCCGTCTCCTGATGCCCGAGGATTGGGTGGGGCACCCGTTGCGCAAGGACTTCGTCGAGCCCGAGTCGTACCACGGCATCAGCACCCGGCGCGAAAGCCTGCTGCGGTAAGCCCGGTCGACCGAGAGGAACCGTCATGAGCCTCGCGGGATACGAAGTCGAAGTGCAACGCCAGGGCGCAGAAGGCCTCGAAACCGAGGAAATGACCCTCAACATGGGTCCCCAGCACCCGAGCACGCACGGGGTGCTGCGCTTCGTGATCAAAGCCGACGGCGAAGTGATGCGCGAGGCGATACCCGACGTCGGCTACCTGCACCGCTCGATCGAAAAGATCTCCGAGAAGGTCGGCTACCACGGCTTCATGCCGTACACCGACCGGGTCGACTACGTCGCGGCCATGTTCTGCAATCAGGGCTGGGCCATGGTTTGCGAGCAGCTTGCCGGAATCGCCGTTCCGGTGCGCGGCGAATACTGCCGTGTCATTGCCGCCGAACTGAACCGCATTTCCAGTCACCTGCTGTCGGTCGCCACGATGATTCTCGACATCGGGGCCATCACCCCGTTCTTCCACGCGTTCCGCGAGCGCGAGAAGATCAACGACTTGCTCGAAGAAATGTGCGGCGCGCGGTTGACGTACAACTACATGCGCATCGGCGGCGTCGCATGGGACCTGCCGCCCGGGTTTGCCGAGCGCACCCTCGAGTTCCTCGACTACTTCGAACCGTGCATCGACGAACTCGACGACCTGGTAACGGTCAACAAGATCTACGTCGAGCGCCTGGCCAACGTCGCGCCGGCGTCGCGCGACCTTGCGATCGCCTACAATCTGGTCGGCCCCAACCTGCGAGCCACCGGGCTCAAGTACGACGTGCGCCGCGACGTTCCTTACTCGATCTACCCGGAGTTGGAATTCGATGTGCCCGTCGGGCGCGGCGAAGTCGGCACCGTCGGCGACTGCTTCGACCGTTACATCGTCCGCATGCGCGAGATGCGGGAGAGCTGCCGGATCGTGCGCCAGTGCCTCGCGAAGATACCGCCCGGCCCGGTGATCGCGCGGGTGCCGCGCAAGCTCAAGCCCCCGGCGGGCGACGCGTACGTCCGCGTGGAAAGTGCCCGCGGCGACATGGGCTGGTACTGTGTGAGCGACGGCAGCGAGTTTCCGTACCGCACGCACATCCGCACCGGCTCGTTCGCGGCCATGGGGATCGTCGATCGCCTGTCCCGCGGCCTCATGCTCGCCGACCTGGTCGCCCTCATCTCCAGCCTCGACATTGTCGCTCCGGAGGTGGACCGCTAGCGGCAACCGGACCGGGGCGGGCCGACCGTTGGCCGTAAAGAGCCCGCGCCGGGGGCGGTGGACATTTGCGATGCTTCATTCATAGTGCGGCGTCCCGGCCATGCAGGCGTTTCTCGACAGATTGATCGCCGACGGGTACTTCGCCGGCATTCCGCGCGACGTCGTGTACCTCGGCGGAATGATCGTCTTCGCCCTGCTCGTGGCGATGGTGTTCGTGCTGCTGGTAGCGGGCGTCACGACCTATATCGAACGGCGAGTCTGGGCGCGCATTCAAAGCCGGGTTGGCCCCAATCGCGTGGGGCCCCAGGGGATCCTGCAATGGTTGGCGGACGGGGTGAAGCTTCTGATGAAGGAGGACCTCATTCCCGCCGCTGCCGATCCGCGGCTGTTCAGGATCGCACCCTATCTGGTCATGGTCGGGTTCCTGTGCACGTTCGTCGTCATACCTTTCGGCGGCACTCTGGTGATTGCCGACATGAACGTCGGCCTCGTCTACGTTACCGCGGTCACGTCGCTGGTGGTCGTCGGCGTGCTGATGGCCGGCTGGGCGTCGAATAACAAGTGGTCGCTCATGGGAGGCATCCGCGCCGCGGCGCAGATCGTCAGCTACGAGATCCCCGCCGGACTTTCGATCATGCCGATCGTGTTACTCACCGGTACCTTGAGCCTGCAAGGCGTGATCTCGCGACAGGGCTGGGCGCCGACCGATTGGTTCCTGTTCGACAACCCGTTCACCTTCATCGCTTTCTTTATCTTCTTCGTCGCTGCGCTTGCGGAGGGTAACCGCACGCCGTTCGACCTGCCCGAAGCGGACACGGAACTGGTTGCGGGTTACGTGACCGAGTACTCGAGCGTGCGCTACCTGATGTTCTTTTTCGCCGAGTGGGGCAACCTGTACGTGATCGGCGCCCTCGTCACGACGCTCTTCCTGGGCGGTTGGCAAGTTCCGCCGATCGCGGACCGGCCCGTACCGGAGGCGATCCTGCAGTTCGTAACCTTCTTCGTGAAGTCGTACTTCTGGGTGCTGGTGGCCATGTGGGTGCGGGCGACTCTGCCGCGAGTACGCGTCGACCAGTTAATGGTGGTTTGCTGGAAATACCTCGTGCCGATTGCGTTCGTGAACCTGATCGGGGCGGCGGCCTGGGTGGCTCTGCTGCCGGCCGGAAGCCGGGCCGTGCGGTACGGCATGACTGCGCTCGGCGCCGCACTCGTTCTGCTGTTCGCGCAGCGCGTCGTCTTTCATCTGCGGCGCGCGCGGGTGCGCGAGCGGGGCGACATCTACCTGAGCCCGTTCGCCTGAGTTACTAGTTCGCGAGTTCGTCGCATGGTGCGAAGAATTTCGGAATGCGGATTGCGGATTGCGGACGAGGGATTCATGAGTTCCGCAATCCGCATTCCGCAATGGGTTGCGGGCGAAGCCCGCGCTGAGGAGTAATGTCGCATGTCCTACATCGGCAACATCAAGGACGCGTGCGTAACCGTATTCGAAGGCATGGCGGTTACCTTCTCCCATTTCGTACGGCGACCGAGCACCGTTCAGTATCCCGACCGCATTCCTTTGAGGGTGCAGGACACCCTGCCTTTTCGTTATCGCGGCATTCTCGACGTCGATATTGAGATTTGCACGGGATGCCTCGCGTGCGAACGCGCCTGCCCGATCGACTGCATCGTCATCGACGTCACCAAGGACCAGGAAACCAGGGAGATGGCGATGACGCGCTTCGACATCGACATGGCGAAGTGCATGTACTGCGGCCTGTGCAGCGAACCGTGCCCGACTGGAGCGATTCACCACACGCCGGAATTCGAGGGCGCGGATTACTCGCTCGCCAGTCTCGTGCGCCGTTTCATTAGGGAGCCGGTCGAGGCATACAAGCCGAAGAAAGGGGCCGCCGGCGACCCGCGCGTCGAAGCGTTGCTCGAGCGCGGACTGCGTTACGTCGAGGAGTTCGCCGCCCCGGAAACCAAGAAGCCGGTGGGGTCGAAAAAGGCATGAGCGACGCGGGGCTTGCCGACGCCGTTTTCTATCTACTCGCCGCCGCTACGGCGATCTCGGCCGCCGGCGTCGCTTTCTCGCGCAACATCGTCTACTCGGCGTTCTCGTTGATGGGCACGCTGCTCGGTGCCGCCGGATTGTACGTCTTGCTCGCCGCCGACTTCGTCGCCGTCATTCAGGTGTTGATCTACGTCGGCGGCATCCTCGTGCTGACGCTGTTCGCCGTCATGCTCACGCACCGCATCGCCGATGTGCGCATTTCGAACCGCGCCGTCGGGCGCATTCCGGCGCTGGCGATTCTCACCGTCGCCGGCCTGGTCATGGGCCGCGCCATTCTGGCGGCGAAGTGGCACCAGCTTGCCGAACTGCCGGCGGCCACGCCGACGACGGCGGGCATCGGCAACAGCCTGCTCGGCGAGTACGTGCTGCCGTTCGAGATTGCGTCGGTCGTTCTGCTCGCCGCACTCGTCGGCGCCGTGGTGCTATCGCGAAAGGAACTGCGCTGATGCCGGCGGTCGGGCTGACCCATTATCTGTTCGTCAGTCTGCTGGTGTTTCTGCTCGGCCTCTTTTGCGTGCTGACCCGCCGCAACGCCATTGGCATTCTCATGGGGGTCGAGCTGATCCTGAACGCTGCCAATATCAACTACCTCGCCTTCGCCCGCTTCGGCTCCGCACCGTACGACGGGCAGGTATTCGCCATCTTCGTCATCATGCTCGCTGCCGCCGAGGCGACTATCGGCCTGGCAATTGTCCTCGGGATCTACCAGACCTTCCACACGATCGACGTGGATGCCGCGGAGACGCTGCGTGGGTAGCCGGGGGCGTGCGGGCGTGGGCGAGGGGGTTGTGGGTCTGACGTCCATCGGGCGTTCACGGGCCTCCCAATGAACCTGCTGCGTTGGATCGTGCTGCTACCGCTGGCGGGTGCGGTGGTCAACGGGCTGTGCGGCGCCTCGATCCAGCGCCGCTACGGCAGGCGCGCGATCTCGTGGCTGGCGTGCGCACCCGTGGGGGCCGCGTTCCTCCTTTCGATGTGGGTGTTTGCCGCAATGGCCGGACGCCCGGTCGGGGAGCGGTACTTCGTCGACCACCTCTGGACCTGGTTGGAAGTGGGCCCGTTACGCGCCGATCTCGCCTTCGCGGCCGATCCGTTGACGGTCGTTATGCTGCTGATCGTAACCGGCGTCGGCGGTCTGATTCACATTTACTCGATCGGCTACATGCACGACGATCGGGCGTACTGGCGTTACTTCGCGTTCCTCAATCTCTTCATGTTTGCGATGTTGACGCTGGTCACGGCAGAGAACGTACTCCTGATGTTCATCGGCTGGGAAGGGGTCGGTCTCTGTTCGTACGCGCTCATCGGCTTCTGGTACGAGGACTGGGAGAAGGCGAGCGCCGGCAGCAAGGCGTTTATCGTCAATCGGATCGGGGATTTCGGCTTTCTGCTCGGAACGTTGTTGTTGTTCTGGAGCATGGCCGAGGCGGGGCATCCCACCCTGAGCTTCCGCGAGTTGGCGGCCCACATCGGCGTGCTGGAGGGCCGCCTGTTCGCCGGCATCGGGGTGGCCACGGTTATCACGCTGCTGCTGTTCGTCGGTGCGACGGGCAAGTCGGCGCAGATCCCCCTTTACGTCTGGCTGCCCGACGCCATGGCCGGACCGACCCCCGTGAGCGCTCTCATCCACGCGGCCACGATGGTTACCGCCGGCGTCTACATGATCGGCCGTCTGTCCTTTCTTTTCGATCTCGCGCCGCTGACGCTCAGTGTGGTTGCCTGGACGGGCACCGTCACGGCGTTGTTCGCGGCGTCGATCGCGCTGGTGCAAACGGACATCAAGAAGGTGCTCGCGTACTCGACCGTCAGTCAGCTCGGGTACATGTTCATGGGCATGGGCGCCGGCGCGTACACCGCCGGCATCTTTCATCTGATCACGCATGCCTTTTTCAAGGCGTGCCTCTTCCTCGGCGCCGGCAGTGTCATTCACGCCGTGGGCGGCGAGCAGGACATCGAGAAGATGGGCGGCCTCAGGCAACGGCTGCCGCGCACGTACTGGACGTTTCTGATCTCGGCGATTGCCATCGCCGGCGTCTTTCCGTTCTCGGGATTCTTCTCGAAGGACGAGATCCTCTGGAGCCACTTTGGGGGAGAGCGGGGCAGCGCGGCGATCTGGGCTCTCGGATTGATCGGTGCGGGGCTGACGGCGTTCTACATGTTCCGCCTCGTCTTCCTGACTTTCCATGGCGAGAGCCGCGCCGACGAGGGCACCCGCGCGCACCTGCACGAGTCGCCACCGATCATGACGGTGCCGCTGGCGATTCTGGCGGCGCTCGCCGTCGTTGGCGGTTGGGTGGGTGTGCCGGGCGCACTCGGCGGGGCGCACTTGCTCGGGGCGTGGTTGGCTCCCGTGTTCGCCGCTCCGCACGGCGCGGTGGAGCACACGGTGGAGCACCACACACTCGAGTTGTTGCTGATGGCGGCGTCCGTGGGCGTCGCCGTGGCCGGCATCCTCTTCGCGCGGGCACTGTACCTGGGGGGCTCGGACGTGCCGCGGCGCCTCGCTGCGATCGCCGGCGGCGTCCCGTACCGGGTTCTCCGGAACAAGTACTGGGTCGACGAACTCTACGGTGCCGTCTTCGTCAGCGGGACGCTCTTGTTGGCGCGCCTGTGTGCGGCAATCGACCGCCACGTCATCGACGGGATCGTCGACGGTTCGGCGCGGGTAACGCGGCTGGTGTCGTGGATCAACGGTTTGTTCGACAACTACGTCGTCGACGGGCTCGTCAACCGTCTGGCCGACGTGACCCTGGCCGCCGGCACTCGATTCCGTCAACTTCAGACCGGGAGCATCAACGCATATCTGTACGTTATCGTGATCGGCGTCGTCGTCGTGATGGTCGTACGCCTGCTATGAGCCGAGGGATCGAACCATGGACCATCTCCTGAGTTGGATGATCTTCACGCCGGTAGCCGGAATGGCTGCGATTCTGTGCCTGCCGTCGCGGGCCCACGCGCCGATCAAGTGGACGGCGGCGGCGGCGACCGTCCCGCCGCTGCTGCTCGGCGTGTGGTTGTTCGTCAACTTCGATCGCGCCGATCCGGGCTTTCAGTTCGTCGAACACTACAAGTGGATACCCAGCTACAACATCGAATACTTCCTCGGCGTCGACGGGTTGAGCATTGCGATGGTGCTGCTGACGGCACTGCTCTCGTTCCTTTGCATTTTCGCTTCCTGGGGAATCGAAAAGGGCGTGAAGGGTTACTTCGCGCTGTTCCTCTTGCTCGACGCGGCGATGATGGGCGTGTTCGTCGCCCTCGACTTCTTCCTCTTCTACATCTTCTGGGAAGTGATGCTGTTGCCGATGTACTTCCTCATCGGCATCTGGGGCGGTCCGCGGCGGGAATACGCCGCGATCAAGTTCTTCCTTTACACTTTGCTCGGCAGCGTGCTGATGCTGATCGTTATGCTGGCGCTGTATTTCAGTCAGACGCCGCACACCTTCGACATGACCAAGCTGATGGCGGCGCACGGCACCTATGCGTACGGCCTCCAGGTGGCGCTCTGGGTCGCGCTTTTCATCGGCTTCGCGATCAAGATTCCCGCCTTTCCCTTCCACACGTGGCTGCCCGACGCTCACGTCGAGGCGCCGACGGCGATCTCGGTGATTCTGGCGGGAATCCTGCTGAAGATGGGAGCCTACGGCATCCTGCGCATCAATTACGGGATCCTGCCGGAGGCGACCGCCGACCTGGCGTTCTACTTTCTCGGTGCGCTCGGGGCCTTCAACATCGTATATGGGGCGTTGTGCGCGATGGCGCAGACGGACCTGAAGAAGCTGGTTGCGTATTCGAGCATCAGCCACATGGGTTACGTCATGCTGGGGATGGCGTCTTTTACGGCGATCGGCATCGACGGCGCGGTCTTGCAGATGTTCAACCACGGGACGGTGACGGCAATGCTGTTCCTTCTCGTCGGGGTAATCTACGACCGCGCGCACCACCGCGAGATCGACGGGTTCGGCGGTCTCGCGGCGGTAATGCCGGTGTACACCGGCGTGACGGCGCTGGCGTTCTTCGCCGCCCTTGGCCTGCCCGGTCTGTCGGCGTTCGTCTCGGAGGTGCTGGTGCTCCTCGGTGCCTGGCAGAAGTATCCCGTGTTGACGGCGATCGGCGCCAGCGCCGTGGTCCTGACGGCGGGTTACCTGTTGTGGACCATGCAGCGGATGTTTCTCGGGGCCCGCAACGAGAAGTATGCCGGGCTGCCCGAGATCAACGGGCGGGAGCTGTTCACGCTGGCGCCGCTTGCGGCGATCGTCGTCGTTCTCGGCGTCTATCCGCAGGCGATGCTCGATCTGATGCGGGCTTCTTTGCACAGCATCAATCAGATGGTGCAGCCTTACCTCTAGCGTCCTCTTGCAAGGCGCCGGGATGAACCTGAGCAACGTCGACAGTCTGCCGCACGTCCTGCCCGAGCTGACGCTCGTGGCCACGGCAATCGTCGTCCTCGTGGCCGACCTTGCAGTGACGCGAAAGCACTGGTTGGGGGACCTGGCGCTCGTGGGGGTGGCCGTCTCCGCGCTTCTGGTTGCGGCCAACGCCGGTGGTCCGTCGGGTTGGTTGTTCAGCCAGATGATCGTGCACGACCCGTTTGCGGTCTTCTTCAAGTTGTTGTTTGCGCTCGCGGCCATCGCGGCTCTGTGGATGTCGCTCGGGTCGCGGGAGGTGGAGGGCGTGAGTCAGGGCGAGTACTACGCGTTGCTGGTCGCGGCCACGCTCGGCATGTACCTGATGGCGGCGGCCGCCAATCTCCTGATGGCGTATCTCGCCCTGGAGCTGGTCAGTCTGACGTCTTACGTGCTCACCGGGTTCCGGCGCCACGACCGGCGCGGCGGCGAAGCCGCGTTGAAGTATTTGATCTACGGCGGTGTCGCCTCGGGGATGATGATTTACGGGATGAGCTGGATCTACGGGCTCACGGGAACGATGGACTTCATTCGCATAAGCGTCTCGGTCCTCAACGGCCAGCACGACCGGTTGACGCTGTTCGTGGCGTTGCTGCTGACGCTGACCGGTCTCGGTTACAAGGTCGCGGCGGTGCCGTTCCACATGTGGGTGCCGGACGTTTACACCGGCGCACCGATTCCGATTGCCGCGTTTCTGTCGGTGGCCTCCAAGGCGGCGGGCTTTGCGTTACTGCTCCGGTTCTTCTACCCGGGATTGTCGAGTCTCGCCGCCGACGGGACGTGGGCCTACGTCAGCGGCGTCGACTGGCCGCGGCTCGGGCTGGTGCTGTCGATGGTGACGATGACCCTCGGGAATCTCGCGGCGCTGTCGCAGCGTAACCTCAAGCGGTTGCTGGCGTACTCGAGCATCGCGCACGCCGGCTACATGCTGATGGGCTTCGTGGTGTTGAGCAACGACGGCATCCGCGCGGTCCTGTTCTACATGGCGGCGTACTACATCATGAACCTGGGAGCGTTTCTCGTCGTTATGATCGTGGCCAACGCGACGGGGAGCGAGGACATCGAGGGCTACCGTGGCCTCGCCTGGCGTGGCGGGGCGGTGCCGGCGGTGGCCATGACTTTGTTCCTGTTCTCGCTTACCGGACTCCCGCCGCTGGTTGGATTCATCGGGAAGTTCTATCTGTTCGCCGCCGTCGTGCAGCAGCAGCTCTACCTGCTCGCCGTCGTCGGGGTGCTGAACAGCGTCGTGTCGCTGTACTACTACGCCCGCGTCGTGCGCACGATGTTTCTCGACTTTCCCGTCGGCGACGAAGCGCGGGTGCGCGTCGGCATTCACAACGGGCTCCTGCTCTGGGGTCTGTCGGTAGCCGCAATCGTCCTGGGCATCTACTGGGCACCGCTGATCGCGCTCGCCGACCGTTCGGCGAAGTTCTTCATGGGATAGGTGGGCACGTTGCGACGTGTCCACTACTCCGGCCGGTAGCGTGTCCGCAGGCGGGCCCGTTGGGCGTGCCGTTCGAGCGCGAGGTCAAGCAAGCGGGTGATCAGGTCGCGATACGGCAATCCGGTCGCCTCCCAGAGCTTGGGGTACATGCTGATCGAGGTGAACCCGGGGACGGTGTTGATCTCGTTGACGAAGAAGCGTTCCGTGCCGCGCTCGAGAAAGAGATCGACGCGCGCCATACCGCTGCACTCGAGAACCCGGAAAACCTGCACCGCCATTGCGCGGGCGGCGTCGGTCTGCGCCGGGTCGAGCGGGGCCGGTATCAGCAGAGCGGCGCCGTTCTCGTCGATGTACTTGGCCTCGTACGAGTAGAACTCCGCGTGCGGCCGGATTTCGCCCGGGATCGAGGCGGCCGGGTCGTCGTTGCCGAGCACCGCCACCTCTATTTCTCGCGCGTCGACGCTCTTCTCGATAACGACCTTGTTGTCGAAGGCGAACGCTTCGGCCACCGCCGCGTTAAGCTCGGCGGGTGCCTTCACTTTCGTGATGCCGACCGACGAGCCGAGGTTCGCCGGCTTGACGAATACGGGCCAGTCAAGCTCGGCGACCAGCGCGCGCGCGGCGTCACGGTTCGCGTCCCACGCCGCGCGCGTTACGGTCCGGAACGGCACAACGGGTAGACCGGCGGCTTGCAGCAGGCGCTTCTGCACGTCCTTGTCCATACCCACCGCCGATCCGAGCACGCCGGCACCGACATAGGGCAGGTCCGCGAGCTCGAGGAGCCCCTGCACCGTGCCGTCCTCGCCGTAGGTCCCGTGCAGGACGGGGAAGACGACATCGAGTCGATCGAGGGCGACGTGCGGACGTTGCGGATCGAGTAAGCGACCGGTGGTCGGGGCGGGCGGCAACACCACCTCCGGACCTCCCGAATCGAGCGCCGGCAGAGCCTGGGCGGTGAGGGCCCGGAACCGCTCGCCGTCGAGCACGTGCCAGCCGCCGTCGCGATCGATGCCGATCAGCGTGACCACGAAGCGTGCCGGATCGATCGCCTCGACCACCGAGCGCGCCGAGCGCAGAGAGATCTCGTGCTCCCCCGAACGCCCTCCGAATATCACACCCACCCGGATCCGCGCGTCCGTATCTGCCATCGGCGGTTCCCTAGCACAGTCCCCCGGAACGCTCACTCCACGAACGTGAAAAGATCGTACTTGCGTGTTGAACGGAGCATCGGATAGGGTTTGGCTAACTTATCGGCGCAGAACCAATCATGCGAGACCACTGGCTTCATAGCGACGGCAACTTGGCGATGACGTGGCGTTGGCGATCGGCGTCCGCGGCCTGCGTAGCTGTACGTGGCATCGGTGCGGCAATTGCCGCCACCGTTGCCGTAGCGGCGACGGCAATTGCCAAGACGAACCCGCGAGGGATGCCCGGTGGCCAGTTGACGAGGCGAATGGCGTAGGAAACAGCACCAAACGTCGCACAAACGAAAGGGCCACCGGGCGAAAGCTCGGTGGCCCTTTCGTTTTTTGTCGTCCGCATGACGCGGAGGCGGAATCTCGGGGCAACGGGGGCCCCGGACGACGCAATGGAGATCGAAACACCCGGAGAGGAGGAAGGCACATGGAACGGATCGATGCTCATCAAGTGGCGTTGAGACTGCGCGAGGTCGTTGCGGACGAACCGAAGGCGTTCGCTTACGACATCGGCGTGAGCCTGTCGGCACTCTACAACTATCTGAACGGACGTGTGCCTTCGACGGAGGTCCTGTTCCGCATCGCGCGGCACACCGGTCGTCCGATGGAATGGTTTCTCGATACCGCCGGCTCGGTGTCGGTCTCGGCGCTGCAACAGTTGGCGCAACAACCGCGCGCTTTCGAGCGGATGGTTTGAGATTCAAGACGATGCCGGACAGCTGACCCCGAACACGGACCGGGGAGTTCGTCTGCTTCTCCTCGGTCCGCGTTCCGGGGGACCGCCGTCTGGTCACCCCGGCGGCGGAGCCCAGGTATCGCTCAGCCGCCGGCGCGATACTTGAACCGGCGGCTGCGGTAGGTCGAGTCGCAAAGCTCGATGAACAACAAGCCGCGCATCACCATGACGAAGTAAACGAGCAGTCCGAGGACGGCGGCCTTGGCGTACGCCAGCGGGCCGGCCGCGGGAAAAACCGCTGCAACGATCAGCAACAGGGCGGCGGCGGCGAAGTTCGCCGGAAACCATTCCACCCAGTTGGTCGCAATGAACGCGTAGCTTTCCTTGAGCAGGCCGAGCGACGAGTGGTGGCCGAGATAGATCAGCTCCGGGACCGCGTTGAGCAAGACAAAAAGCATCAACTGGACGCACACGAGGATCAGCAGTCCCTGCGGCATTTGCAGGATCGCCGGCGCGGCCAGTCGGAAGAACAGCCACAGAATGAAGGCGACGCCGACGACGTCCCATAGGTATGCCCCGAAGCTCCTGCGGAAATCGTCGAAATTGGCACGCGAGGTACGGACAATCATCTCGACGAGATAGAGAAACGAGCTGGCGCAGGCGGCCCACACGAGCATGCTGAAGATGCCCGCCAACGGCCCCATGAACGCCGCGAGGTCGGTGGCCACCAAAGATACGATTGCGTAAACGAAGACGCTGCCGAGCACGGCCCAGTTACGGCCCGCCAGCTCCGCGGCGCGAGTGAATACCCGCCGGTACAGATCGAGCGTTACCAGAACGAATTCCATGGCTCTCCGTCGGCCGCCGGTCGCGGACTGTACAGAGCGGCCGCGCGGTGGTCAAACCAGCGCGACCGACGGTGCCGGCCCGGCGCCGCGGACCACTTCTCAACCGGGCAACAATGGGATACTCGAACACAGGCGCCGGGCGAGGAATCCGTCGGACAACCGACGCCGGGGCCACCCGGTTAGCCGTGCGTCGAGGAAGCGCGCTCGTTAACCAACGGGCCCTTGCTCCAGGGAATCGACATGACCGATCGACCGCAGACCGACCGTTCCATCGACCGCTTGTTCGACCCCGTTCCACACGGGCGCGTCCTGTCCAACGGGCACTACACGGTATTGCTGAGCGCTGCCGGCGGCGGCTTCTCGCGTGCCGGCGATATCGCTTTGACGGCATGGGAGGGGGACCGGACGAGCGATGTGGCCGGGGTCTGCATCTATCTCCGCGACCGCGACGACGGCACGATCTGGTCGGCAACCTATCAGCCGACCAGGGCGACACCCGAGCGATACGAAGAGACATTCGAGTCCGGCAAGGTTCGAGTCACGCGGGCTGACCGCGGCATCGTCTCGCAACTGGAGGTGTGCGTCTCGCCGGTGATCGACGTCGAGGTGCGGCGGTTGCGCCTCACCAACACATCGGAGCGTGAGCGTACGATCGAAGTCACGACCTACGCCGAGCTGGTTCTGCACCAACCCGCGGCGTACGCCAGTCACCCGGCGTTCTCGCGGCTCTTTGTGCAGACGGAATACTATGCGGCCGCCGGAGTTCTACTCGCGCGGCGGCGCCCGCGGAGTCACGAGGAACCCGTGCCCTGGGCGATGCACGCCCTGTACGGTGACGGCCCGCCCGAGTGGGAAACCGCGCGCTCCGAATTCCTCGGCCGGGGGCATACGCGGGCGCGGCCGCGCGCTCTCGCGCGGGCCGAGCCGCTCAGCGGCACAACCGGCAGCGTTCTCGATCCCGTGCTGAGCCTGCGGCGAGTGGTCGGATTGGCGCCGGGAGCGAGCGCCGAGGTGTGCGCCGTCTTCGGGTTGGGACGGGACCGTGATCAAATGATCGGCTGGGCGGAACGCTACGCGAACTCCGCAAGGCAGGCGGCGGTGCTGGCGTGTGTCGGGGGCCACGAGTGCGCCTTGCGCGACCGCCTCGGCCTGGACGACGAACGCGCCGCGCGGCTGCAGGACCTCGCCGTCCGCATGCTTTATGGCGATCCGGCGTTACGTCCGCCGCCCGACGACATAGCCGCCGCCCGTGGTGGCCTATCGGACCTCTGGAAGTACGCCATCGGCGACGGCGATCTGATCGTGCTGGCGGAGGTGGAGGGCGCCGGCGACCTGACGGCGGTCGGCAGTTTGGTAACTTCGGAAGCGTACTGGCGGGCTCGGGGGCTGCCGGTTCGCGGCGTGATCGTGTGCAGAGACGGTGCTCTAAAGGATGCTGCCGGCCAACTGGCAACGGCGGCGGCACCCGTTTCTGGGCCTTCGCCAAACCTCATCGTACGGCAGCGGACCGAAATGCCCGCGCAGGATCTCGGCGTCTTGCGTGCGGCGGCCCATCTGGTTGTCGGTGGCGGGCGTCCGGACCCGCTGTCCGCGGCAGGCAGTAACGTCATGGGGCGAGGAGCCGGCAAACCGCCGGTTGCGCCCTCGAATCCGCCGGCGCGCCGCGCTGGCCGCGCCTCGGGGCGAACGAAAGGGGAGGGGGAGAGCGAGCGCGCCGGCGAAGCGGACGGCCCCGACCTCCTCCTGGATAACGGCTGGGGTGGGTTCAGCCCGGACGGAAGCGAGTATGTCATCCGCTTGCAGCCCGACGAAGGGGGGGAGCTGCGGCTGCCGCCGATGCCGTGGAGCAACGTAATTTCGAATCCCGGCTTCGGTGTGCTGGTCAGCGAACGGGGCGCCTCCTGCACCTGGAGCCGCAACAGCCGCGAGAACCGTCTGACGCCGTGGGCCAACGATCCGATCGGCGACCCGCACGGGGAGGCGCTTTTCGTGCGTGACGAGGAAAGCGGCGCGGTATGGTCGCCGTTACCGGGGCCACGGCCCGCGGCGGCGCCTTACGAGGTCCGGCACGGTTTCGGGTACTCGACCTGGAGGCACGTCAGTAACGGGCTCAGCCAGGTGGTTACCCTGAGTGTTGCGGCCGAGGATGCGCTGCGGGTGCTCCGCGTGCAACTGACCAACGCCACGCCGGGGCCGCGACGTCTATCGCTGTTTGCTTACAGTCGGCTGGTGCTGGGGGTGCTGCCGGCGCAGACACGACGGTCGGTGGTCACGACCCACGATGCGGCGACCGGCATGATCCTCGCTCGAAACGGCCTCAACGAGGAATTCGCGGACGCGGTCGTCTTCGTTGCGGCGGTTACGGAGGCTGGGGCGGGAGATGTTCTCGTTACTGGCGATCGCGGCGCTTTCCTCGGGCGTAACGGCGACGAAAGCGAGCCGGCGGTTGTTTGCGGCGGCGGGGACCTCGATGGGCGGATCGGCGCCGGACTCGATCCGTGTGCCGCCGTGCAGGTGGGGGCCGAAATCCCTCCCGGTGCCACCTGGGAGTGCAGCGTGTTGCTCGGCGAAGCGACCGACGAGGCCGCTGCCGCCGCGCTCGTGGCGAAATATCGCCGTCGAGGGGCGACCGCAGCGGCGATTGCAAGCGCGCGCGCCCGGTGGAGCGACGTGCTCGGCGCTGTCCAGGTACGAACGCCGGTGGCCGGTCTCGACGTTCTCTTCAATGGGTGGTTGTTGTACCAGGTCTTGAGTTGCCGGGTGTGGGGTCGTTCCGCGCTCTACCAGTCCGGAGGCGCGTACGGCTTCCGCGATCAGCTACAGGACGCCCTGGCGCTGGTGCATGCCCGTCCCGATCTCACGCGCGCCCAGATTCTCTTGCACGCGGCGCATCAGTTTCCCGAAGGTGACGTGCTGCACTGGTGGCATCCGCCGACCGGTCGCGGCACCCGTACGAGGTTTTCGGACGATCTCCTCTGGTTACCGTTTGTTGCCTGCACGTATGCCGGCGTCAGCGGCGACTGGGATGTCTTCGATGGGGTGGCAGGGTTTGTCAGCGCGCGAGCGTTGTCGCCGGGTGAGGACGAGGCTTACTTGCAGCCGGAGATCGCGGCGGAAACGGACGATGTGTACGGGCATTGCTGCCGTGCGATCGATCGGTCACTGACCGCAGGCGTACACGGATTGCCTCTGATGGGTACGGGTGACTGGAACGACGGCATGAACCGGGTCGGACGCGAGGGCCGTGGAGAAAGCGTGTGGTTGGGATTTTTCTTGTTCTGCGTTCTCGATCTGTTCGTGCCGCTGTGCGAACGGCGCGGCGATGACCGGCGCGCCGCCCGCTATCGAGCCTACCGGGACGAATTGCGGCAGGCTCTCGACAACGCCTGGGACGGTGAGTGGTATCGACGCGCTTACTACGACGACGGCACTCCGTTGGGCTCGGCGAGTAACCTCGAGTGCCGTATCGACGTCATAGCCCAGGCCTGGGCAGCGATCTCGGGCGCGGCGGCACGTGACTGGGCGGTGCGCGCCCTCGATGCAGTGGAGCGGGAGTTGTTGGTGCCGGAAGCCGGAATCGTGCGCTTGCTGGCGCCGCCGTTTGACCGCGACACCCACGATCCCGGTTACATCAAAGGATACGTGCCCGGAATTCGCGAGAACGGGGGTCAGTACACCCACGGCGCGATGTGGGTGGTTCAGGCAAGCGCGCGACTCGGCCGCCGGCAGCGCGCGGCCGCTCTGCTGGAGATGCTCGGTCCCGTGTGGCACGGGCGCAGTGCTGCCGCGGTCGCCGTCTATCAGGTAGAGCCGTATGTTGTGGCAGCCGACATCTACGGCGTGCCGCCGCACCTCGGCCGCGGCGGCTGGACCTGGTACACGGGGTCGGCCGGGTGGATGTACCGTATTGGCATCGAGGACGTCCTCGGCATCCGGTGCGAGGGCGGTGATTCCTTGCGGATCGAGCCTTGCGTGCCGGACGATTGGCCCGAGTATCGCGTCAACTACCGACTTGCCGACGGTGCGACGCGATACGAGATCGCCGTTCGCAACCCCGCCGGATGTGCCGCGAGAGTGATTGCGGTCACCGTCGACGGGGTCGCCGGCGAAGTCGACGGCGGCAGTGCCCTGATCGCCGTTCGGCACGACGGCGGGGCCCATACGGTGGAAGTGGTTCTGGGCGAGGAATGAGCCTCGAGGAGGCTCAGATCTTAGATCTTCTTTGAGATCTCAGCGCCGGGTAGTTACCCGATCGGAAGCGGTTGCCACCCTCCATGTGGCGGGCGTTCCCCGCCGGTCCACGGTTCCCGCCCCGGGAGAAGATCGTTGACGACACCGCGACCGTGTGTCAGGTTAACCGCCCTGCTCAGGGGGGAGACGCCGGGCAATGGCTTCACACCGTTCACCACAAGGTGGAAAATCGGCGGACCCGAGGGTCTTGGGAGCACTACACCGGCGGTTACGGCTCGTCGCGTGGGTGATGTTCGTCGTCGCCGTGCTGTTCGCCGCCGCGGAAGCCGCGGCGGCCCCGACTCTGGGTTGGCCCCTCGTGGTGAAGGTGTGCAGCCTGTCCGTTGTTGCGGCGACTCTGGCCGCCCTGCGGAAGTTGCGGCCCACCCCGGTCGTGCGCTGGGCCGCGCTGGCATTGATTTGCGGTGGATACGTCGTGACCGCGCTTTCCGGAGCGTTGAGTCCGAGCGGCGAGTACTTCACGTCGGCAACTCTGTTTGCGGCCGCCGCGTTGGCCACGTCGGCGTTGTTGCCGTGGGGGCCGTACCTGCAGGCTGCCTCGGTCTTTGTCGGTGCGGCTTCCCTGACCGTTGCGGCGCTCTGGCGTGGCTTCGACCCTCTTCTGGCGCTCACCGAACCGGCCCAGTCCGATCCGGTCGTTGCCGTGCTCCTGACCTTCGCACTGTCAGTCGTGGTGGCGTACGAAATGGAGCGTGCGCAGCGGCAACGATTGCATCACCTCGATTTACGGCGGCGGGCGGAGGCGCAGGTGCGCAAGCTGAATGCGTACCTGGAGCGGATGGTCGTCGAGCGCACGGTTCAACTTGTCGAGGCCAACCGCCAACTCGAAACCGAGGTGGATAAGCGCCAGGCGACGGCAGATGCGCTTGTTCAGAGCCAGCGGCAACTGCTGGGCATCGTGGATCATTCGACGACTCTCGTCACGCTAAAGGACCTCGAGGGGCGATACCTTCTGGTGAATCGGGAGTTCGAGCGTGTCTTCGGAATGGACCGGCAGTCGGTGCTGGGGCAGACCGACAGAGCCGTATTTGGAGCGGAGATCGGCCAGACGGTTCGCGCCCGGGACGAGTTCGTCATGGCGGTGGATGGGCCGCTGTCATTCGACGAGGATGTGGTGACGCCACTCGGGCAGCGGTCTTTCGTCTCGGTACGGTTCCCTTTGCGGGATGCCGCCGGGGCGCAGTACGGTCTGGGCACGATTGCGACCGACATCACGGGATTGCGCCAGGTGCAGGAGGGTTTGCGGCGGCAGCAGGACGAGGTGGCGCAGCGCCAGCGTCTCAACACGGTCGGCGAGTTGGCTGCGGCTGTCGGTCACGAGTTCCACCAGCCGCTGGGGGCGATCGCGAGCTTCGCGCAGGGCTGTATTCGCCGGCTGGCGACGCACCCCGAAGATCTCGATCCGGTGATCGACGCGCTCGAACAGATTGTAAGCGAGACGATGCGGGCCGGCGAGATCTTGCGCGGCCTGCGACGCCGCGTCCGACGCTCCGACGGACCGCGAGAGGCGGTCGACCTCGTGCAGGTCGTCAACCACGCGGTGTGCGTCCTCGATCCGCAGGTGCGCCTGCACCGCGTCGAGCTGCACGTGCTCGTTGCCTCGGAGATACCGCGTGTCGAGGCCGATCGGGCGCAACTCGAGCAGGTACTGGTCAACATCCTGCAGAACGGTATCGAGGCGACGGCTGGCCTCCCGGACGGCGCCCGTACGGTGAAGATCGAGATCGCGCCGGCGCCGGGTGCGGTCGAGGTGAGTGTTACCGATACGGGACTGGGCATCGCCTCGGAGATCGCCGAAACGATTTTCGAACCTTTCGTAACTACCAGGCCGGCCGCGCTGGGCATGGGGTTGGCGATCAGCCGTTCGATCGTAGACAGCCACGGTGGACGCATGTGGGCAACGTCGCGCCCCGGTCGGGGGGCGCGGATCTCGTTCCGCCTTCCGACACTGGCGGCGATCGACGCGGCCGAGCAGGTGCGATCGGCCGAAACACCGCCGCCATCGCCCTTACCCCAATGAGTGCCCGCGATACCTGATTGAGGACGAGGCACTTAGACTCTGGTTCACAAATTCGCCAACGTATTCTTTGTGATGCGACTCGCTCACCCTTCCACAAGCTTGGCGTGGGCTGCCGCCCGCAACCCAACCTGGCGACCGGAACCCGTTCGTCCCGAGTAGCCGTCGTCTTCTCAGGCGGCGTATCGAGGGACGATCGGTGGGCCACTGCCGCGTGCGGAATAGGAAGCGGGGCCGAACCGGCCAGCGTAACCGGCGGCTGCCCGCCAACGCGTTAGAGGGTACGCTCAGTGCTTCGCAGGAGAAAGACGAAGATCAGGACGTGAATTACCACCATCGCCGGGACGATGAAGGCAGGCACGAACCACGCGGCGCCAAGCTGAGGGGCGACCTGCATGCGAATGCCGCGGCTGACATTGGCGAGCAGATCGGCGAGCCCTACGAGGTTGAACAACCAGACCGTTGGAATAGCGAGGCGCCAGCCCGTTCGAAGTGAGATAAGCGCCAGCCAGGCGAGAAGCGTTGTGACCGTGTCGCCAACGGCGGTCTGCCGAGCGAAGGCGTCCGGCAGGCCCGGCTCGACTACGCCCGGGACCAGAAGGGTGACACCGACAAAGCGAAACGTCTGCGGGAAGACGAGGAAAGAGAGCGCCGTGGCGCGCGGCTTCGTCTGGAGCCAGGGGCGGACGAACCAGAACCCCAGGGCCGTGTAAGCGAGCAGGCTAAGCGCGGATTGAAATGCGAGCAGGCGAGCCGCTTCCATTCAATTCTTGGTTTCCGTCTATAGCTCGGCGGTCAGATGCCGTCTAACCCCAATGCCGGTCGGTCAAGAGCCGTCGTGCGCGCCGAGTAGGAACCCTTAACCGACCCGCAAGGCGCCTAACCCAGATTACTCGCCAATGTGACGCCGCCCCTCGATGCGGCCCCGAAAAAGAGCGGGCCTACTTGGGCGAGCGGGTCGGTTTCCTCCAATACGGGTTGTTTCCTTTCGTGCCGAGTAGCGCCATCTTTTCCGGAGCGTATCGAGGCGCACGGGAGGTCGTGAGCAATCCGGCGAAGGCGCTCTCGGGCTTGACCAGGCCATCGGCTCCCGCACGCAGATCGGCGAGCAAACGATGAACGTCGATCTCTTGCACGCAGATAGCCGTGTGGCCCGCCTCGGAGCGGCTGAAGTCGAGCGTCGCATTGATCAACGCACTCAGATCGCGAGCGCGGCGGACGAGCGCCTCCATGCCATCCATCTGCTTTGCCGTCAGCGGGTCGAAGTCGCCGCTCAGGAACAGATCGCCGTAGCCCAGGATGACGCGCGGCAATTGCCGGTCCGTGGCCTTCGACGCTGGTTCGTTCGGTACCGCGTCGGAGCGAGCTTGCCAACCGCCGCCGCCCTGATCCGTCATGATCGGCTCTCCGTTTGGCGCCCCTCGCCGCCGGCATCCGCAATGTGCGTCCCAGGTGCCGCCGCCTGCGGGCGGGACTCAACCGCGAAGTCCGCTTCGCCGAGTAACGGTTCGCCGATAGTGAAGGAGAACGTTGCGCCCTCACCCAAGGTGCCCTCCGCCCAGATCTCGCCCCCGTGTCGGTGAACGATGCGCTGGACCGTGGCGAGGCCGATGCCGGTACCTTCGAACTCGCTGGTCATGTGCAGGCGCTGGAAAGCGCCGAAGAGCTTGCCGGCGTATGCCATATCGAAGCCGGCGCCGTTGTCGCGCACAATGTAGACGGCATGGCCGTTGCGCCGCAGGGACCGGAACTCGATGCGTGCATCGTCGCGACGACCGGTGAACTTCCACGCGTTGCCGAGCAGGTTATCGAGGACCACGCGCAGCAGTCCGGTGTCGCCACGCGCGCTCATGCCGTCCTCGATTACCACCTCGACCTGCCGCGTCGGCTCGCGTTCACGCAGAGTCTCGACGACCGCCCGGGCCAGCTTACTGAGATCGGTACGCACGGGCTGCAACGGACTGCGCGTGACGCGCGACAACTGCAACAGGTCGTTGATCAGTTCCCCCATGCGGCGCACCGCCGCCAGGATGCGGCGCAGGTAGTCGTGGCCGTCTTCGTCGAGCCGCTCCGCGTTCGTCTCCGCCAGCAACTGGCTGAAGCCCTCGATGCTGCGCAGCGGAGCACGCAGGTCGTGGGACACGGTGTACGAGAACGCCTCCAGTTCCCGGTTCGCCCCTTCGAGTGCAGTCTGCAATCGCCGCTGCCGCTCCTCGGCACGCTTGCGTCCGGTGATGTCGAGAACCACGCCCTCCATGCGCACGGGACTACCGGCACCGTCGTAGTATCCCTGCCCCTTCGCAGCGACCCAGCGGGGACTGCCGTCGGGCCAGACGGCGCGGTACTCGACGTCGTACCCGGTTCGGTTACGCAAGGCGTCCTGCACCGCCGCATCCGTGCGTTGACGGTCATCGGGGTGCAGAGCCGCCAGGAAGCGTTCGTAGCTCATGGCCTCGTTCGGGGGCAGACCGAAGATCGCCTTACACCGGTCCGACCACACCAGCCTGTCGTTCGCGAGGTCCCAGTGCCACGTGCCGATCCGAGCCGCGCCCACGGCGAGACGCAGGTGTTCCTCGCTCTCAGCCAGGGCAAGCTGCATACGCTGGCGCTCGGCAATGTCGCGCACGACGGCAACCACCAGGCGGACATCGTCGGGGCGTGGGGTGTGCTGGACAACGACTTCGACCGGCACTTCGGTGCCGTCCTTGCGGCGGTGAACCGTGGCAAACGTGCGTGACGCGCTGCGTCCGTCGATCACCGGTGCCAGCATGGCGCGGAACGTCGCCTGGTCGAACTCGGGTTTGATGTCGAGCGGGGTCATGCCCAGTAGTTCTTCGCCCGTGTAACCGGTCTGTTCAATGGCTCCGCGGTTCACATGCGAGAAACGCAATGTGTCTGCATCGAAAATGAAGATCCCGTCGCGGGTATGGTCGAGCAGGTCCAGCGCTCGCCGCGCTTCGCGCGCCGCGGCGCGTAGAGCCTCCGCGGCGCGGTAGCGAACCCGCAGATCGCGGACGAGCAGGTAGTACACTCCGGCCAGGAGCCCCGCCATCAGCAACACGACGCCCGTAAACGCCCACGTGGCCACGGCACGGGGGGCGCGCAGGTGGGGGAGGATTTCCTCGAGGTGTTGCGCCTCTCGCCGCTCGATTTCTCCGATCCGGGCGCGGACGGTATCCATGAGCTGCTTCCCCTTGCCGGTCGCAACTCTCTGCAGACTCGCCTGCCCCTCGCCTTCTCGCCGGAGCGCAACCGACTGCCGCACATGGGCGATCTTTGCCCTAACAGCGGACTCGACGGCACCGCTGCCGAGATCGGGCCCACCACGCTCGGTGGCCAGCCGCTTCAGTACCTCCATCTCCGCATCGACGCGTTCGAGCGCCCGCCAATACGGCTCCAGAAACCGCTCGTCGCCTGCGATCACGTAGCCGCGGCCGCCGGTTTCGAGGTCCTGGACATGGGACAGAATGCGATCGAGCTGATGGAGAATTCGTTGAGTATGGATCACTTCGTCGGCAACCGCGAGGGATACCGTCCGGCTCCGATAGGCGATCAAGCTGGCGGCGGTCGCCGCGAGAAGAACCGCAAGGAATCCGGCGAAGACTTTGCGCTCGATAAGGCCCTTCCGCGGCACAACGCCGCGATTTCCGTGGGTGTCACCTGCTTCGACCGCAGCCAAAAGAGGCACGAGCCCCTCCTTCCCACGTCCGCGCCGTATCTGGAAACGAATTACGTTGGCGCGGCCCGTCTCAAACGGAAACCTGGACGACCTCCGGCTTCCTGTGCGCCGCTCTTACGGTCACCCGGCCGCGGCCGGGCTAGCTGTCGGTACCGTTGCATGTTGGACGTCCTGCGCCACCCCTGACGTCAAGCGCGAAACCTCACATATCGTCGCTCTTACGACAGGATGTGTGGACCGTCAAGCGCCCTTTGCAGCACGATTCCCGCGGCCTGAGCCACCCGCAGCGCGGCTTGACCGCGTGGCGGCTCGGGCAGTACGTATCGGGTAAGTCCCAGCGGGAAACGAAAGCGAGGTCGGGAGCCGACCGAACAGCGCCCGATTAAGAATTCGAGCCGCGCCGTGAATCCTCAAGCTGCCGCCGTCCTGATCGCTCTCGCTCTAGTCGCACTCGCGGCCCTGTTCGTCGTCGCAGTCATCACGGCCGGCGTTGCCGCGGCGCCGGTAAGCCGGCCGGATTTGCGGCTCGTGGCGGCGTTCAGGCGCGGCGCCGCCGTCGCCGCCGTATCGACGGTGAGCCTCGGCGTTGCGGTGTTGCTCGGTTGGTTGCTGGGAATCGGCTTCCTCAAGAACCTGGCGCCCGACTGGGTGGCCATGAAGCCCCTGACCGCCATCGCCTTCGCACTCGGCGGCTTCGCGCTGTTCGTGCTTCGCAGCGATCCTCCGCACTCGAACGTGCGTCGTGGCGCCGGAATGGGTGCTGCGGCGCTTGCCGCGGCGATCGGTCTGGGGACGCTTGTCGAGTATGCCACCGGATGGGATTTCGGCATCGAGAACGCCATCTTTCCGGAGGGAGCGGACGCGGTAGTGACGGTGAAGCCCGGTCGCATGTCGCCGGTAACCGCGGCGAACTTCTTTCTGCTTGGGATTGCCATTCTGGGCAACGACACGCGCTCCGCGCGCGCTCGCATGGGGGTTCAGTTCCTCGTCTTCGTGGCCCTCCTCGCCGCCCTGCTGGCCACGGCCGGTTATCTGTACGGGGTCGCCGCCCTGTACGAAGTTGCGCCCTATTCGTCGATAGCGATGCACTCGGCGGTGGGGTTCCTGGTGCTGGGCGTAGGCGTGCTGCTCGCCCGGCCCGATCGCGGATGGATGCGAGCGGTGGTGGACACCGGACCCGGCGGTCTGCTCCTGCGTCTGGTGGTGCCGTCTACCGTGGCGCTACCGCTCTCTCTCGGATGGCTGCGGCTCCTGGGGCAGCGGGCCGGACTGTATCCAACGGAGTTCGGGCTGGCGGTGATGGTGGTCGCCAGTACGCTTGGCTTCCTGGCCCTTGGCTCGTGGATCGCGGGTTCGCTGAATCTCGCCGACGCACAACGGGTGGCGGCGCAGGAACTGAGCGAACGGGAACGGGCGTTCTCGGATTTCGTGATCAACAACCTGCCGGGCATCTTCTACTTGTTCGACGAACGCGGTCGGTTCCGGCGGTGGAACAAGAACTTCGAAAGGGTCAGCGGCCGCTCCGCGGCGGAGCTGGCCGCGGCCGACCCGCTGGACTTTTTCACCGGGGCCGATCGCGACCTGATCCGGGAACACATCCGCAAGACCTTCGTGACCGGTGGCACGGTGGTCGCCGCGGACTTCACCTCGCGCGACGGCACCCGCACGCCATATGTTCTCACCGGGGTGCGGATCGAAATCGACGGCATGCCTTTCTTGGCGGGCATCGGACTGGACATCAGCGAGCAACGGCGGGCGGAGAACGAGATACGCCGATTGAACGCCGATCTCGAGCGGCGGGTTGCCGAGCGTACCAGGCAGCTTGAGGATACCAACCAGGAACTCGAAGCGTTCTCCTATTCGGTGTCGCACGACCTGCGTGCTCCCCTGCGGGCGATCGACGGCTGGGCGCACATCCTGGCCGACGAGTATGGCGAGGCCCTGGGCGAGGCCGGGCGTGCGCTGCTGCAACGGCAGCGTGCCGCCAGTCAGCAGATGGCCCGGCTGATCGATGACTTGCTGCGACTGGCGCGTTTGACCCGGCAGGCCATCCAGTGCCGTGAGGTAGACGTGTCCGAGCTGGTGCAGCGCGTTTGGCAGGATCTGCACCCGGACCAGCAGGGGCGCGCCGAACTCGTGCTGCACGACCTGCCCCACTGTTACGCCGACCCGTCGCTGCTGGAGCAGGTCTTCGTCAACCTGCTCGGAAACGCGGTGAAGTTCTCCAGCGGCCGCGCGCGGCCGCGTATCGAGGTCGGTTCGCAGCCGCGCGCCGACCACGAGGTCGTGTACTACGTCCGCGACAACGGCGCCGGTTTCGACATGCAATTCGCCGACAAGCTCTTCGAGCCTTTCCAGCGTCTGCACAGCGCGCACGAATTTCCCGGCGTCGGTGTCGGCTTACCGATTGTCCAACGGATCGTTCACCGTCACGGCGGCAGTGTCTGGGCCGAAGGAGCGGTGGACCGGGGGGCGACCTTCTATTTCAGTCTACCGGTTCGGTCGCCGGAAGCGTATGATGGCGCGGAGGTTGCCAAATGAGCGACAAGATCCTGCTGTTGGCGGAAGACAACCCGGACGACGCGGATCTGACGATCCGTGCGCTGAAGCGGCACAACATCTTGAACCAGGTGGTGCTGGCACGAGACGGCAGCGAGGCTCTGGACTACCTTTTCGGAACCGGCGCATACGCGGGGAGGGATACGTCCGTACAACCGGCGCTGGTGCTGTTGGATCTCAACCTGCCCAAGGTGGGAGGGATGGAGGTCTTGCGGCGTCTGCGGGCCGATCGGCGCACCGCTTTCGTGCCGGTGGTCATCCTCACGTCTTCGAAGGAGGACCAGGACATACTCGATGCGTATCGGAGTCGCGTGAACAGCTATATCCGTAAGCCGGTAGACTTTGCGGAGTTTGCCGAAGCCGCGCGGGTTCTCGGGCTGTACTGGCTCCTGCTGAACGAAACCGCAGGATCGGGTGGCGGCGGAGAATCGATCTGAGTGCGGTGTTGCTCGCGCGGTCGACGCGGGCCGTGCCGTCGGGGACCCCGCTTGACCCAGCGTTTGCACGGCTCTTATAAATCCAACGTCGCGATTGCAGAGCGTATCGAACAAGTTCCCGACGCCTCCCCGTGGAGGCGAGGACCGATAGAGACCTTTTGCGTGTCCCGTCCCGCCCAGATCAGTTTCCTGTCGCATGTCGCCGCCGCTTACGATCCGGTAGTAGCCCGGCTGGGTTTCCGCGGGTTGTGGTGGGACATGGCGGACCATGCGGCGCCGGTGCGAGGGGCTCGTTGTCTCGACGTTTGTACGGGTACCGGCGGCGTGGCGCTTGCTCTGGCGGCGCGCGGCGCGCGGGTGGTGGGGCTCGACCTTGCGCATGGCATGTTGCGCCGGGCGGTGCGCAAAGCTCGTGGGCACGGTTTCGACGGCCGGGTGCGGTTCCTGCGGATGGACGCGCGCAGCATCGCCTTTCCGGACAGCTCGTTCGACCTGGTGACGTGCTGCATGGCGCTGCACGAGATGTCCGAGCCGGAACGTGAGGCGGTGCTGGCGGAGATCGCGCGGGTGGCGCGCGCGCGCGTTGTGGTCGCGGAGTATCGGGTGCCGCGAGCGGGGCTGGCGTTACGTCTGTTCAGTCTGCGTCACCTCTTCGAGTACATCGAAAGCGACGACTTCCCGGCCTTCGTGGGGCGCGACATGGGGGATCGGCTGGAGGCGGCGGGCCTGGCGATCGGCGACGTCAGGGATTCAGGTCGATACCGGCTCTGGCGCTGCCGCGTACCGGCGTGACCCGGCAGGCCGGCGGGGGGACCTGGCGGTTCTTGACCGGAGAATCCGAGGGGGCGCGGTACACCGGGGGGACGACCGCATCCGGCCGCCCGATGGTCGCGGGCGGACCGGGTTGGGCTAAGTTCGGTGCTGTCCAGTCAGACGCGCGGGTGTCTCCCCGGAGCGTCTTCTCTTACGTGCGGGCGCCACGAGCCCCCGGCCCGCCAGCCGGTTGGTCCGTGAGTGCGGCGGGGGCGGATGTTTCGTACCGTTGCTCGACCGCCGCTAGCAGCTCGCGCCGGCCAGCCTCCCTCTCACGTGAGGATCGGGCGCTGGAGATACGTGCCTCGCTGCGGCGGACAGCTCCCGCCAGCACTCGATCCTGAATTACCTCGGTCACCCAACGCGAGAAATCGCCGAAGGCGGCATGGTGTTGCAGGGTTCCGGCGGTCGCGCGCCGCACTTCCCGGTGGAACTCCTCCATGTTGCCCGCCGCGGCGCCCGTCAGCCCCGCGGGGCCTCGGAAGTAGAAGCGCCCCTCTGCCGGCAATTGCGCACTGGAGTACTTGTGCCAATGGCGCACGTGCGCCACCCATCGCGGCGCGAAGCGTAATCGCTCGATCGGAGGCTCGGCACCAACCCGTACGAGGATGGCCTCGCCGAGGCCGACGCCGTGGAGTTCTTTCCCGAGCGACATGGGAGCCAGCCCGGTGGCAGTCGACAGCGCACCGACGGCAACCGGGTCGATGCCGTCCGGGCCGGCAACCAGGAGAACGTAATCGACGCTACGAGTAACCAGCTCGGCGAGCTCGTCCGGCCGGTACGTGACCAGGCAGTGCCCCCGCAGCCGTTCGTCGAAGCCCGCCGATTCGCACGCCGCGCCGAGCGCCGTGTGCGCCTCGTCGATGATCAACCAGTGCGGCATGCCGCACTGGGCCCGGCGCCTCTCGAGAAAATCGATGGCTCCGAGCGTCCAGGCATACTGCTGCAAAGCGGGGACGAGCGACAAGTCTACGACCACGCTGGTGCCGCTCTGTTCGAAAATGCGCGCCAGATCCTCGACTGCCGGAGCGTGGTCGTGCCCCCCAAGCGTCACAACGTTCGGGAGGCGTCCCAGCGGTGCGTGGTCGCCCTCGGGGTCGATCACGCACACTACGTAGCCGAGCTGCACGAGCTGCTCGGCGATCAATCCCGCGGCGAACGACTTGCCACTACCGGACCCCCCGGTCACGACGATGTCTACCGCCGCGCTCGGCAGCCGGACCGGCGCACCTTTGGATGACCGACCGAGGGTGATCTGCCAGCGCCGTCCCGCGGGCGGCAGAGTCGCCTGCAAGACCCCGTCACGCAGAAACCGCATCACGCCCGCCCCGTTCGGCTCGCTCAACACGAGGTCCGCGCGCGCCTTCACCGTGTCGACGGCGTTTTCCACTGCCACCCCCAGTTCGCACGCTTCGAGCATGGCGAGGTCGTTCTCGGCATCGCCGATGGCGATAGTGCTGTGCGGGGAGATCCCGAGCTGCAGGAGCGCATAGCGCAAGCCGGTCGCCTTCGAGACCCCGGCGGGGAGTATCATCAGTTCACCGCGGTTACGCACGAGCTGGCAGTCGGCACCATCCTCGCGCAGGGAGCGCAAAATCGCCTCGGCGTGGGTCGCGCCGGCTGCAACGATAACGTCGCCACGGCGCCAGTGGATGCCGAGCCGGTCGAGGGCCGCGTCCACCTCTGCCGGGACGGGTGACACGAGCGGCATCGCCAGGCTCCCCGTGGCCACGACCGCACCGTTCTCCACCACGAGCAGGTCAAAGTGATCGGCACAATCGGGGAAGTCTGTGCGCAACTCGGTGAGGATGCGCCCGGTGACGAGAATGCATCGGCAGCCCCCGTGACGGACGGCCTGCAAAGTCTTTAACACCTCTTCCGAGGGTCGGCCGCCAGCATTGAGTGTGCCGTCGTAATCGACCGCTACCGCCCGGAAATAGGCCCGCATCGCTCCGCCTCTGTCGACCCGCCCGATTCGTACGTGCGGCCCGGGTCCCCGTCAAGGCGCGAAGGCACGTCCTGCCGATCCGGCAGAGGGACCGGCTTCACTCCGGCGCGGGTTTTCGCTGCGACAGGAGCGCGGTAACGCTTGCGGCCGCCTCCGCGGTGGTCAGTACCAGAACGACATCGCCTTCTTGCAGGACCGTATCCCCGCCGGGGACAATGAAACGTTCTTGACGGCCAATCAGAGTTACCAGACTGCCGGCAGGGAAGGGCAGGTTGACGAGTCGCTTCCCGGCGGCGGCGGCCTGCGGCGGAACGATGACTTCGAGCAGGTCAGTGTCCACGCCCTCGATCGGATCGAGGGTGATGGGGTGGGCACGCCGCGGCGGTGCCGGGGCGTGCACCCCCAACAACCTGGCCACCGGAACAATCGAGGTGCCCTGCACCAGAACCGAAATCAGGACGGTGAAAAAGACGACATCGAAGATCATTTCCGATCCGGGAATACCCGCAAGCAGCGGAAACGTCGCCAGAATGATCGGCACCGCTCCGCGCAATCCGACCCATGCCACCATGGCTTTCTCGCGCCGTCGCAGGTGGCTCGGGGCGAGGGTGAGGAAGACCGCCAGTGGCCGCGCCACCAGCACCAGGAACAGTGCCGTTAACAGCGCCGTGCCTGCAACCGGAAGCAGCCGCGACGGGAACACCAGCAAGCCGAGAGCGAGAAACATGACGATCTGCATCAGCCACGCCAATCCGTCATGGAACTGCTCGACGCTCTTCTTGTGGATGAAGCTGGTATTGCCCATGACGATGCCCGCGACGTACACCGACAGGAAGCCGTTGCCGCCGAGGGCCGTGCTGATGCCGTAGGTCAGCAACACGAGAGACAGGGTCAACACCGGATACAAACCCGTGTATTCCAATTGGATGCGGTTAACGACGCGCATCGTCAGATGGCCCATGCTGAAGCCGATCGCGGCGCCAAGGGCCATCTGTCGCACGAACAGCGGTCCGATATCGAAAACCGATGCTGCCGGTTGCACCAGGAGGTGCAACAGCGCCGTGGTGAGGAAGACCGCCATCGGGTCGTTGCTGCCCGACTCGAGTTCGAGCAGGGGTTGCAAGTTTCCTTTTAGGCTGACGGCGCGAGCCCGGAGGACCGCGAATACGGCGGCCGCGTCGGTCGACGACACGATCGCTCCGAGCAGGAGCCCATCGAGCATCGAGAAACCGGCGAAGGCCGTCGCGAACGCGCCGAGCGTTACGGCGGTGAGCAGCACTCCCAACGTCGACAGCGCCAATCCGGGCGCGAGGACCGGCCGTACGCTCGACCAACTTGTGTCGAGTCCGCCGCTGAACAGGATGACCACGAGCGCGAGTACGCCGAGCAGTTGGGCCACCCACGGATCGTTGAAATAGATACCCCCCGGCCCGTCGGAACCGGCGGCCATACCGAGGGCCAAGAAGAACAGCAGCGCCGGGATTCCCAGGCGCTCCGATGCCTTGCTGGCCGCAACCGCCAGGAGCAGCAGCAGCGCCGACCAGATCAGGATGTCGGTGATTTCCGGCATATCGGCGGCCGACCGGGGTCTGACCTTTGTAAGTACGCGGGATCTCTACCGTTCGCCAGAGTCCAACCTTGCGGTTTACGACCCGTCGTTGGTGGAACTCGCGGTGCGGCAAGGACTAACACCTGCGGCCTTCGATCGGCAGCCGATCGAGATATCTCCCGGCGTCGCGGTCCGACCTCGCGCCCTGCTCGAGGTCGGGGTTGGCCCACCCAGCGGCGCTCGCCCTCACGGCGGATTCGCTAACGTGCGCGGACGGCTTCGATGCGGGCTCTGGCCCACTTCACTGCGGCGTCGGCCGCCGCATAGGCTTCGTCGGCGGGGGCGAGATCTCTAGCCTGTGCCTCCGCGGCGCGCAGTTCCTGCTCGACCGCACCGGCGTTGACGTCCTCGGGAAACGCCGCATCGTCGGCGAGTACCGTCATGACGTTGTCGGTCACTTCCGCGAATCCACCCCGCACCGCAAGGCGCGACTGGCCGCGATCGGTGCGGTACCCCATCACGCCGATCTCGAGCGAGGTCAGCAGCATCGCGTGATCGGGCAGCACCCCGATCTCCCCGAGCGAACCCGGCGCCGTGACTTCGCGCACCTCTTCGTCGAGGAGCTGGCGGTTCGGCGTTACCACGCGTAACTGGAACTTGTCGGCCATCGCCGTACTCCCGCGGCTCAGCTCGCCAGCCGTTTCGCCTTCTCCAGCGCGTCCTCGATCGTGCCCACCATGTAGAAGGCCTGCTCGGGTACGCTGTCGTGCTTGCCCTCGACCAGCTCCTTGAACCCGCGAATCGTGTCCGGCAGTTTCACGTAGGCGCCCTTAATGTTGGTGAACTGCTCGGCAACGTTAAACGGCTGCGACAGGAAGCGCTGCACCTTGCGTGCCCGCGCCACGATCAGCTTGTCTTCTTCGGACAGCTCGTCCATGCCGAGGATGGCGATGATATCCTGCAGGTCTTTGTACCGCTGGAGGACTTCCTGCACCTGACGCGCGGTCCGGTAGTGATCCTCGCCGACGACGTTGGCGTCGAGAATGCGCGAGGTCGAGTCGAGCGGATCGACCGCGGGGTAGATGCCGATTTCCGTCAGCGCACGCGACAGCACGGTCGTGGCATCGAGGTGCGCAAACGTGGTCGCCGGCGCCGGGTCGGTGAGATCGTCGGCGGGGACGTAAATGGCCTGCACCGAGGTGATCGAACCCTTCTTCGTGGTCGTGATGCGTTCCTGCAACTCGCCGAGGTCGGTTGCCAGAGTGGGCTGATAGCCGACGGCCGACGGCATGCGCCCCAGCAGAGCCGACACTTCCGAGTTGGCCTGCGTGAATCGAAAGATGTTGTCGATGAAGAGCAGAACGTCCTTGCCCTCTTCGTCGCGGAAGTACTCGGCAACGGTGACGGCGGTGAGACCGACGCGGGCGCGGGCACCGGGCGGTTCGTTCATCTGTCCGTACACGAGGGCGGTTTTCGAGATGACTCCCGACTCGCGCATTTCGAGCCAGAGATCGTTGCCCTCGCGGGTCCGCTCGCCGACTCCACCGAACACGGAGTAACCGCCGTGTTGCGTGGCGATGTTGTGAATCAATTCCTGAATGAACACGGTCTTGCCGACGCCGGCGCCGCCGAACAGTCCGATCTTCCCGCCGCGCGAGTACGGCGTGAGCAGGTCGACGACTTTGATGCCGGTCTCGAACGCCTGCACTTCGGCGGCCTGGTCGACGAATCTCGGGGCCGGGCGGTGGATCGGATAGCGGGTGACTGCTTCGATCGGCCCGGCCTCGTCGACGGGTTCGCCGATGACATTGATGATGCGGCCGAGCGTCTGCGGACCGACGGGCACCTTTATGTTGTCGCCCGTGTCCTGCACTTCCATGCCGCGCACCAGTCCCTCGGTGGCGTCCATGGCGACGCAGCGCACGGTGCGCTCGCCGAGGTGCTGTGCGACCTCGAGCACCAGGTTCCAGGGTTGGTCGCTGATGGCAGGATTCGTCACCTTCAACGCGTTGTATATGGCCGGCAAATCGCCGCGCGCGAATTCGACGTCGACTACCGGACCGATAACCTGTGTGACGCTGCCGACATTCATGCCCTGTATCCCTGTCCTTTCCCTATGATCCTTGCCGGGCGGATCAGCCCTTGAGGGCTTCCGCGCCGCCGATGATTTCCATCAGCTCTTTGGTAATCGTGGCCTGCCGCGCACGGTTCATCTCCAGCGTGAGCCGCGAAATCATATCGGAGGCGTTGCTGGTCGCACTGTCCATCGCCGTCATGCGGGCGCCGTGTTCGCTGGCGACGGCTTCGAGGAAGCCGTGCAGGATGAGTGCCGTAACGTAACGGCGCAGCAGGCGATCGAGCAATGCCGCCGCGGTCGGCTCGAAGATGCAGTCTGCGGGACCGCCGTCGCCCTGCCCTTCGGCGGTCAGCGGCAGGAGTTTCTCGACGGTCGGAGTTTGCACCAGCGGCGACTTGAACGCGTTGTAAAGCAGGAAGACGCCGTCGGTGGTGCCCTCGGCGTACTCGCGCGCCAGTTGGGTCGCGAGGCTTTCCGCGAGGGCGGCATTGGGGCCGCCGAACAGATTGATATGCTTGTCGGCGATGGTAACCGGCCGTTTCTTGAAATAGTCGAAGCCGCGGCGGCCGACGATGGTGAGGCGCACGCGACCGGCGCCGTGCTCGTGCAGGAACTGCTCCGTGCGTCGAATCAGGTTGGTGTTGTATCCGCCGCACAGCCCACGGTCGGCGGTGACCAGCAGGAGATGAACGCTGCGCGTTTCGGCGCGTTCTTGCAGGAGCGGGTGAGTGGACGCATCGACACGGCCCGCGACGCTTCTCAGCAACTCGGTGAGCTTCTCGGCGTAAGGCCGCGCCGCGGTCGCCGCTTCCTGCGCGCGGCGCAGCTTCGCGGCCGACACCATCTTCATCGCCTTGGTGATCTTCTGGGTGCTCTTCACCGAGGAGATGCGTTTGCGGATGATTTTCAGACTTGCCATGGGGGCGCCTCGGCACCGCGCGGTTGCGCGCTCAGGCCTGGAAAGTCTCCTTGAACTCGTTGAGCACGGTGCGGACCCTTGCCGTGAGGTCGTCGTCGAAGGTCTTCTTCGTGCGGATGGCCTCGAGGATGTCCGGATGGCGGTTCTCGACGAAACTGAAGAGATCGGCCTCGTATTTGCGGACGGCGTTTTCGGGGAGGTGATCGATATATCCGTTGGTCGCGGCGTAGATGATGAGGATTTGCTTTTCCACCGGCAGGGGTTCGTACTGCCCCTGTTTGAGGATCTCGACGAGGCGGGCACCGCGGGCAAGCTGGCGCTGAGTGGCGGCGTCGAGGTCGGAACCGAACTGCGCGAAGGCGGCCATTTCGCGGTACTGGGCCAGTTCGATCCGCAGCGACCCGGCAACTTGCTTCATTGCCTTGACCTGGGCCGAGCCACCGACGCGTGACACCGAGATGCCGACGTTCACTGCGGGCCGCACACCGGAGTAGAACAGGTCGGTTTCGAGAAAGATCTGGCCGTCGGTGATGGAGATGACGTTAGTCGGAATGTACGCCGAGACGTCGCCGGCCTGGGTTTCGATGATCGGCAAAGCGGTCAGCGAGCCGCCACCGGCTTCCGGGCTCAACTTCGCGGCGCGCTCGAGCAGTCGCGAGTGCAGGTAGAACACGTCGCCGGGGTATGCCTCGCGGCCCGGCGGACGACGCAGCAGTAGCGACAGGGCGCGGTAAGCGACGGCCTGCTTGGATAGATCGTCGTAAATCACGAGTGCGTGGCGGCCACTGTCGCGGAAGTACTCGCCAATGGTGCAGCCGGTGTACGGGGCGATGAACTGCAGCGGGGCGGAGTCGGAGGCGGTTGCCGCGACGACGGTCGTGTATTTCATCGCGCCGAACCGGGCGAGCTTGTCTACAACCTGGGCGACGGTGGAGCGCTTCTGACCGATGGCGACGTAGATGCAGTGCATATCGCCGTCGCGCTGATTGATGATCGTGTCGATGGCCACTGCCGTCTTGCCGGTCTGCCGGTCGCCGATGATGAGCTCACGCTGGCCGCGGCCGATGGGAATCATGGCGTCGATGGCTTTGATGCCCGTCTGCAGGGGTTCTTTCACCGGCTGACGTTTGACGATGCCGGGTGCCTTCAGTTCGATGCGCCGGGTTTCCGTAGCTTCGATCGGTCCTTTGCCGTCGATCGGCGTGCCGATGGCATCGACGACGCGGCCGAGCAGCGCCTCCCCGACGGGCACTTCGGCGATGCGGTTGGTACGCCGGACCTCATCGCCTTCCTTGATCGCTTCCGATTCGCCGAAGATGGCGGCGCCCACATTGTCTTCTTCGAGATTGAGGACGAGACCGTAGATGTCGTGGGGGAACTGGAGCAACTCGCCGGCCGCTGCGTTGTCGAGTCCGTACACGCGGGCGATACCGTCGCCCGTGGACAGAACCCGCCCGGTTTCCCGCACTTCCACTTCGCGTCCGAACTCGGCTATCTGCCGTTTGATGACGTCGCTGATCTCCGCCGGGCGAATGTCCATGTCCTATCGATCCTCCTGACTACAACGATGATGTGCCGACGAGCTCGTGGGCGAGCCGGTCGAGTTGAGTGCGGACGCTGCCGTCGAACACCTTGTTGCCCACTTCGACCTGGATACCGCCCAGCAGCTCCGGGTCGACCACGACGGTGGGAATCACGGTCTTGCCGGTGCGTATCGCGAAGGCCGCGACGATGGCGTCATGCTGCGGCGGTTCGAGCGGGCGGGCGCTGCGGAGGGTGATGCGCACCCGGCCAAGTTCGATATCGAGCAGCGCCTGGTACGCATCGCGGATACCGGCGAGTTCGCCAAGGCGATGGTGTTGCGCGAGCAGCCGGACGAGATTGGCGACCGATGTGTTCAGCGCGAGTTCGCGAACCAGTGCGTCGGCAAGTTTGGCGCGGTTATCGAGGGACAGGGTCGGGCTCTTGAGCACTGCGAGAACCGCGGGGTCGCCGGCGAGTGTCCCCAGGCGGCCGAGTTCGTCGGCCACCGGTTGGAGCTGTTTCCCTTCCTGCGCCAGGGCGAAGATCGCCCGCGCGTAACGGCGGGCCACGCGCGACGTCATGAGCGCACCTGCGTAAGAAATTCGTCGATCGACCGCTGCTGATCGACGGCGGTCCACCTGGCGCGGGTTTCGCCTTCGGCGACGGCGAGGGCGCGTCGAACCAGTTCCGCGCGCAGCACTTGCTGTGTCCGGCTGACTTCGTACGCGGCGGCTCGTTCCGCGTCGCGGCGGATGGCCTCGGCGGTCTTGTGCGCGGCAGCAAGAATGCGTTCGCGGTCGCGTTCGGCGTCGGCGATAGCCTGCCCGCGCATTTCGGCGGCGAGATGTTCGAGCTGAGTCAGCCGTTCGTGCCATTCCTGCCGCAGCCTTTCGGCAGCGGCTTTGGCCCGTTCGGCCTCTTCGAGGGCGGCCACTATCGTATCGCGCCGATCTCGCACCGCCCTGCGGATGCCGGGCATTACGAAACGGCCGAGGATCCACAGGAAGAGGACGAAGTTGATGGTGGGAAACAACAGGTCGCCGAACGAGGCCTCATGACCGTTGTGATGAGCCTCTTCGCTGGCCAGGGCGACCGAAGTTAACGAGACGGCAGCAGGGAGGGCTGCGAGGATCGGGTTCAGAATCATGCGAGAGATCTCCCGGCGATGCGTTCGACCATCCGCGTCGCCAGTTGCTGCACTTCGCCTTCCAGGGTCGGCCGGGCGGCATCTGCCTGGCGGGCCAAATTGTCCCGCAGCATGGCCAGTTGGCGGGTTGCCTCCTCGCGCGCCGTTTCGAGCACGCGCTGCTCTTCTGCCGCGGTTGCGGTGCGCACGACGGCGGCATCGCGGGCCGCCTGTTGCCGGGCCTCCTGCATTCTGTGCTCGTACTCGGTGGCCGACACCTCGGTTGCCGAGCGCGTCTGTGCGGCTGCCGCCTTGGCCCCGGTTGTACGCGCTTCGCGGGCTTCCAGCAGTGCAACGAAGGGGTCGAAAAGCAGCTTCTTCAGACCGATCCACAGCACGAAGAACAGGACGATCTGAATCAAGAACGTATGGTCAGGCGGAAAGGTCAGCATCGTGCGCTCACTGCGTTCTGAACTGCAGTCGTTGTTCCGCTCGACCGCGGGCTCGCCCGGCGCGGTCTGGCGGGTTTAGGCGGGAGTCACTGAACGGACACCGGCCACGTCGACGGCCGCGGCACTACACCCTACTTGACGGCCTCCGATGGCACTCGAGCGGCTCCTGCCCCGGTCCGCTCGTCCGTTGGAAACAAAGCGACTTTGCTTCGATCGTTCTTCTCGGTCTTTTCCGTCTTCGTGTCCGCCACGCCGCCCATGGAGCAATGGCCTTCGAACACGACTCCCTCGTGCACGACCAGGCTCGGTGTGGTGATGTTTCCCTCGAGGCGTCCGGGCGCGTGCAATTCGATCCGTTTGCTGGCGACCAGATCGCCAATGACTTTCCCTTTGACAATTATACTCGCCGCGGCGATCCGAGCGCGGATCGCGGCGGTGTCACCAACGGTCACGGTGCCTTGTGCGTCGATCTCGCCCTCGACGATGCCGTCGATGCGAACGCTGCCCTCGAACGACAGGCGCCCTTCGATGCGGCACCCTCTGGCCAGATAGGCTTGCGCGGCGTCGTCGCCGATGACGAGATCGTGTTTCGGCGCCGCGACGCTCACCGGCCCCGGCCGGAGGTCGCTTGTCCGCTGTGATTTGTCGTCCTTCCCAAAAAAGGCCATGGGCTTCTCCTCGCTTTGGAGGACTGAAGGCGGCAAGCCGTATACCAGTCACCCTCCGCCATGTCAAAAGCCCCCCCCACGCTCGCTCGCGATCAGTCGATCGATCAGACCGTTGAGTTGGTCGAGAGAGTAATACTCGATTTCGAGTCGTCCGGCCCCCTCGCGGCGCGGTGCAATGCGAACCCGCGTGCCAAATGACTGGGTCAGGCGCTCCTCGGCCGCCTGTCGGTCGGGATCCACGGTTGCGGCCGGGCGCTGCCCCTGCTGCCTGGCGCGCTGCTCGGTCTGGCGCACGGTCAGTCGGCCGGTCACCACTTCGCGCGCTAGTGCAAGGCGGGCATCGTCGGAAGGCAGGCTCACGAGCGCCCGAGCGTGTCCCGCCGTCAGGGCACCGGTCTCGATCTGCACTTGAATCTCCGAAGGGAGTTGCAGCAGACGCAGGATATTGGCGACCGTGGACCGCTCCTTGCCGACCCGTGCCGCCACCGATTCCTGGGTCAGGCCGAACTCGTCGAGCAGCCGTCGGTAGGCGCGCGCTTCCTCCAGGGGATTGAGATCTTCGCGCTGGATGTTCTCGACCAGCGCCATTTCGAGGAGGTCGCGGTCGTCGGCGTCCCGGAACGTTACCGGTACCTCCGCAAGGCCGAGCCGTTGGGCCGCACGAAAACGTCGTTCTCCGGCAATCAGTTCGTAGCCTCCGGGTACACGGCGCACGAGCAAGGGCTGAAGCAGGCCCTGCTGGCGGATCGATTCCGCCAGTTCCCGGATGCTATCCTCGGAAAACGAGCGTCGCGGCTGCAACGGGTTAGGTTGAATGCCTTCCAGCGGTACCAGCGTCGGCGCCGCTGTCGGTTCGGTCATCGCCTGGGCCCCTGGAATCAGCGCGCCAAGCCCTCGCCCCAGCGCCTTGCGTTTCATCGCCATCTCCATCAGCCACCCTCCACCGCCGCATCGGACTGCGACTCGCTCCCGGGCCCCGTTTCCGGGACCTCGTTTAACTCCATGCCATGTTCGGCCAGCATCTCCCTGGCCAGCATCTGATACGCTTGTGCCCCCCGCGAAGTCGGGTCGTATACCACCGTAGGCAGCCCATGACTTGGCGCCTCGCTCAGCCGCACATTGCGCGGGATGATGGTGTCGAACACGTCCTGCGGAAAGTATCGCCGCACTTCCTCGACCACCTGGTGGCAAAGCCCGTTGCGGGTATCGAACATTGTCAGCAGCAGACCCTCGATTTGCAGTGACGGGTTCAGGCGCTTGCGAATCAACTCCACCGTTTCAAGGATCGCGCTCAGACCCTCCAGCGCGTAGTATTCGCACTGCAACGGAATGAGAACCGCGTCTGCTGCGGTGAGTCCGTTCAAGGTGAGCAACCCCAGCGAGGGTGGGCAGTCCACGAGGATGAATTCGTACTGGTCACGCACTCCTCTGAGTGCATCGGCGAGTCGATGCTCGCGCGCCAGCATCGGCACCAACTCGATTTCCGCTCCGATCAAATCACGGCTCGCTGGAAGGACGGCCAAGCCGGCGACGGCGGAAGTGCGAATCGCGGCGGCTGCGGGCCGCTGTCCGATAATGACGTCGTAGGTACTGGGGTCGTTCTCGCCACGGCTAACGCCGACACCGCTGCTCGCACTCGCTTGCGGATCGAGATCGATCAGCAGGGTCGGGTGTCCCGCGAGGCCGAGACAGGCGGCGAGGTTAACCGCCGTGGTTGTCTTGCCGACTCCGCCCTTCTGGTTTGCCAAGCAGATGACGCGCCCCACCGCACATCCCTATCGCCACAGTCAGTTGAAGTGAGGCTCGTGTACCACAGCGACGGGGCGGAGTGAAGTGTTTCACGTGAAACGGAGGAATGAGGTCCAAATTCACCAATCCCGGGAACATCACATGGTGCGACGATTCCCGTGATCCCTGCACACCTCCGCTGGGAGGGCGAGGCTCCCGCCGAGTCGCGACAGTCTGACGACGGCTCGGCAGGAGCCTCGCCCTCAATGTCGTTAAGTGACATTGGCCTCGCCCTCCCCATCTAACTTTCTTCGCACGGTGTGCGCATCCGCGGAATTCGTAACTCAGGTCAGCCTCAATACCGATCTCGACCTCCAACAAGACCTCAAGACCCCAAGACCCCAAGACCTCAAGACCTCAACGGGACCCCAAGCCAAGCCCCTCAACGACCGCAGAGTGCCCCCCTCAAGGAACCGGCTCACCGCCGCCGGTATACCAGCAACAGGTGCTCGGCACCGTTTGGCAAGCGATAGCGCAAGACCTCGCGCTCGCCGTACCCCGAAGCGCCCCCCGTCGCGGCCTCGGCGATGCCCCGCGGGCCCTTCATTGCCACGGCCATGCCGCCCGCGACCAATAACGGCCGTACCATTTCCAGAAATGCGTCGAGTGGTCCGAATGCCCGGCTCACAATGATGTCGTACCTCCCGGCTTCTTGCCCGGTCAGAGTTTCGAGCCGTTCCTCCCGGACCTCCACGTTATCCATTCGTGCCTGACGGACGGCGTCACGCAAGAAGTTCGCCCGTTTGCGCCGTGATTCGATCAATACGACCCGCGCCGCCGGGCAAACGATGGCGACCGGAATGCCCGGAAAGCCCGCCCCGCTGCCAACGTCGCCGACCCGCATGCCCGGCCGTACCAGACGCGCCACCGGCAGCGAATCCACAATGTGTTCGCGTGCGATTGCCTGCGCCGTATCCGCCGCCGTCAGCGACACCCTGGGCTGCCAGAGGAGCAACGCCTCGATGTATGCCCGAAACCGTTGCCGGTACTCCTCGGGAGTGTCCACTCCGGCATCACGCAACCCGGCCTCAACGTCACCGAGGGCCGCATCGATACCGGTCTGGTCGGACTGGTTGCCGACGGGAAAGCGTTGGGCCTTGGTTCGAGGTCGGTGTTTTTTCACTGCGGTCAAGGTCGGGGGCCGGCCACGATCCCCGCAGACGGCGCCACGCCCCCGGCTGCCGACCCTTCACTCCGGCGCGTACGACGCTGGACATGTACAGCGAGCAACGATACCGCCGCCGGGGTTACGCCTGGGACACGCGCTGCCTGCCCCAGTGACAACGGTCGAACGGCGCTCAGCCGCTCCTGAACCTCGCGTGACAGCCCGGCCACCGCACCGTAGTCGAGGTCTGCAGGAAGGTGCGCCGCCTCCAGCCGTTTCACTCTTTCCACCGCATGTTGCTGGCGTCGCACGTAGCCGGCGTACTTGACCGATACCTCGACTTGCGCCCTGACGTCGGCCGCCAGGTCCGATTGATCCTCGGCGACGGCGGCCAGCACATTCTCGTACGTCAGTTCCGGGCGGCGCAGCAACTGGCCAAGCGTCGTCGGGCTCGTCAGTGGGGCCGACCCCAGCTCGGTGAGGCGTCGGTTAAGAGCCACCGCCGGGTTGATCACGGTCGACTCGAGGCGGGCGATCTCGGTGCGGACGAGATCGTCTTTGCGGGCGACTCTGTCGATATCGCCCGGGGCCAGCGTGCGAACCCGGCGAGCAACGCCGGCCAGTCGGCGATCCGCATTGTCTTCTCTCAGCAGCAGGCGATACTCGGCCCTGGAGGTAAACATCCGATACGGTTCCCCCCCGACGCCGCGGGTGACCAGATCGTCTATGAGCACCCCTATGTACGCTTCGTCGCGTCCGAGTACGATGGGTGCTTGATCCCGGCAGGCCAGCGCCGCATTGATGCCGGCAATGAGCCCCTGAGCGGCGGCCTCTTCGTAGCCTGTCGTGCCGTTGATCTGGCCCGCGTGGTACAGGCCTCGTACGGGCTTGGTTTCCAGAGATAGTTGCAAGTGCATCGGATCGACGTAATCGTACTCGATTGCGTACCCGGGCCGCATGATCACGGCCGCTTCGAGACCGGGAATCGAGCGGACCATGGCGATTTGCACGTCGAGCGGCAGGCTCGTCGATAGACCGTTCGGGTACACCTCGACGGTGTCGCGCCCCTCGGGCTCAAGGAAGATCTGGTGCCGTTCTTTGTCTGCAAAACGGACGATCTTGTCCTCTATCGACGGACAGTATCGCGGCCCACGGCCCTGAATTCGCCCGCTGAAGAGCGGCGACCGATCCAGCCCGCTACGGATTATTTCGTGCGTACCGGGAGTCGTGTAGGTGATGTGGCACGCCACCTGTGGCTGTGCGATCTTTGCCGTCCCGAAAGAGAACGGCACGGGCGGATCGTCGCCCGGTTGAATCTGGAGCGAACTGTAGTCGATCGTACGCGTATCGAGCCGCGGGCAGGTGCCGGTCTTGAGCCGCCCGATTCGAAACCCGAGTTGCATGAGCTGCTCGCTGAGCCCTGTAGACGCGAAATCTCCTGCGCGTCCCGCCGGCTGCGTGCGCTCACCGACGTGAATCAGCCCGTTAAGAAACGTTCCCGTCGTGAGAATCACCGTGCGTCCGGCGATCTCCTCGCCCATTTCGGTTCGTACTCCACGCACTGTCCCGGCCTCGATCAGCAGCGCCTCGACGGCACCCTGATACAGAGTGAGATGCGCGGCGGTTTCCAGCCGGCGTTTCATCCGCTGCCGGTACGCGGCCTTGTCCGCCTGCGCGCGTGACGCTCTCACGGCAGGACCCTTCTTCGTATTGAGCTGCCGGAACTGGATGCCGGTCTCGTCAATTGCGCGCGCCATATCGCCGCCAAGTGCGTCGATTTCACGCACCAGGTGCCCCTTGCCGATGCCGCCAATGGCCGGATTGCACGACATCTGGCCGACGTGATCGAGGTTTTGTGTGACCACAAGAGTAGCGCAACCCAGGCGAGACGCGATCAGGCCGGCCTCGATCCCGGCGTGTCCCGCCCCGACCACAATCACGTCAAACGTACGAGAGAACGGACCCATTCGCTTTTCTTGTTTCACGTGGAACATCGCGCATCATTTCCCGATGCAGAAACGGCTGAACACGTCATCGAGCACGTCTTCGGTGGTGACTACTCCGGTCACACCGCCGATATGATCGAGCGCGTCACGTACATCAATAGCGACAAGCTCGGCTGCGAACCCGTCGGACAGAGCCTGCCTTGCCAGCGCGAGCGACCGGCGTGCTTTTTCGAGGGCGTCGCGGTGGCGCACTGACGAGAGCACCGGTCCTTCACGATGCGCCTCCACATCCGAGAGGAGGCACGCACGTATGCGTTCGCGGAGCGTGTCTAGCCCTCGACCAGCCGTCGCGGACACCTGCACCACGCCAGCGCCGTTCTGAAGGCGGCCGATGTCGGCTGGTGCGAGGCGCAGGCCCAGATCGAGCTTGTTGAGGACCAGCACCCGCGGCGAGGCTCCAGCGGCAGCCATGACCTCGATGTCGCGTTCGTCGATCGGCTGCGAGGCATCGACGACTGCGAGCAACAGGTCGGCAGTTTGCATCGCTGCCCTGGCGCGGGCGATGCCGAGGGCCTCGACGGTTTCGATCCCGTCTGGTCCGTGCAAACCTGCGGTGTCGACAAGTACGACGGGTAGGCCGTCGAGATCGACGCATTCCTCGATGGTGTCGCGGGTCGTTCCGGCGAGCGGGTTGACGATGGCGCGATCCACGCCCAGGAGCGCGTTGAGGAGGCTGGACTTCCCGACGTTAGGCTTGCCTATGATCGCCACGCGGGCGCCGTCCCGGATCGCCTTGCCATGGCGATAAGATTCGAGCAGATCGTCAAGCGTAGTCAGGCTTTTCTCGGCGGCGCGAGTCGCAGTGTCGGCGTCGACGCCGACGTCCTCGTCGCTGAAGTCGATCTGCACTTCCAGTAGTGCCAGCAGATGGGTCAGGCCGTCGCGCAACTTGTCGAGGTGTGCCGAAAGGTGTCCGGCAAGCTGCCTGACCGCCATGGCCGCGCCGGCTTCGGTTCGAGCGCTGACCAGATCGATCACCGCCTCGGCTTGCGTGAGGTCGATGCGGCCGTTCAGAAACGCTCGCCGGGTGAACTCGCCGGGGCTTGCTGGCCGCGCACCGAGTGCGAGGACGCTGGTTAATACTTGGCGCAGTACGACGGGGCTGCCGTGGCAGTGGAACTCGATCACATCTTCACCAGTGAAGCTGCGAGGTCCCCGCATGACGACGGCCAGCCCCTGATCGATCAGGCGACCGTGCGGGTCGGTTACGGACCCGGCGTACAGGTGACGCGATCGCCAGGTGGTATCGGATGTGGCGCGGCGAAACAGAACCCCGGCTATCTGCAACGCCTGCGGGCCGCTGATCCGTACGATCCCGACGCCGCCGTGACCGGCCGGCGTCGCCACGGCGGCGATCGTATCGGTTTCGTACATCAGTGCTCAGGCATCGTCGGGCAATTCGTGCTTGGCCTCACGGGTGCCCCGGCCGGCCGCTCCCTCGGGAATGATCACCAGCTTACGGTAGAACCCTGTGCCGGAACTGCGAGTCGTCAGAGATCGATCGCCTTGCAACACGAGATGCACGATCCGGCGGTCACGCGGGCTCATCGGGTTCAAAGTGATTGGTTTTCGCTTCCTCTTCGCCTGCTGGGCCATGCGCCGCGCCAGGTCCTCGAGTGCGGCCCGACGGCGCTCCCGGTAATTCTCCGAGTCGATGACAATGTGCGCCGAGGCTCCCTCGTCGCGCGAGACAATGCGGTTGACGATGTACTCGAGGGCGTCGAGCATCTGGCCGCGACGACCGATGAGCACGCCGCTCGTATCCCCGGTCATTTGCAGCAGGATGCGGTCGTCTTCACCCTTTGCCGTCACCTGCGCCTCGATGCCGATGCGTGCAACGATTTCTTGCAAGACTCGCGCGGCATGGGCCATGGCCGCGTCGTCGATCGCGATGGCGGTGGGTGTCGGATGTTCCGCGACGGTGGGGGGGGTCGCTGGTTCCGTCGCAAGTTCCGGCCGAGTCCGCTCAGGGGGCATCTTCCCCGGTTCGGGCGCGGGTTTCTGATCCGGTACTGCGGCGGTAGGCGCTGCCGGTGCCGGCGGCGCGACCGTCGCTGGCGGGGCCGGAGCCGGAGTGCTGGGCACGGATCGAGGGATCTCTTGCGGTGCCGGTGGGGGTGGTGGCGGGGGTGCGGCCTGCCGTACCTCGCTGTCCTCGGTAATTGGCCGCCGCAGGGTCGCGCGTACCCGCGCCTTACGACCGCCGAACCCGAGAATGCCGCGTGTGGCGTTGCTGATGATTTCGATTTCGACGCGGTCGCGCGTTACCCCGAGCATCGCCAGGGCGGTGTCGATCGCCGCATCGATGGTGTCGCCTTCGGCTACAACGGCTTGCATACGTACCCCCCATCCTACACGAACGATCGCGTGGCAAGGTTACCGCCGGCAGAGCCCGGACCCAGCGACGACGGCTGGCCGCCCGATCGGTCCGGGTTCGGATCGAGCGGCGCTCCAGACAGATCCTCGTACGACATATTCCTCACGTTGCGGCGCGGGTCATGTACCATTGCTGGGCAATGGTCAGGACGTTGTTGACGAGCCAGTAAAGGACAAGACCGGCCGGGAAGTTGACGAACATCACGGTAAACATCACCGGCATGATCATCATCACGCGCTGCTGCGTCGGATCGCCGGCGGTCGGGGTCATCCACTGCTGCACGAACATGCTCACGCCCATCAGCAGGGTCAGGACCGGGATGCCCGGATGCTCCACGAACGGCAATTGAATCGATCCGAGCCGATCCGGAGCGGCGAGGTCGTTGATCCAGAGTACGAACGGCGCATGCCGCAATTCGACGGCATTCTGCAGCGCCGTGTACAAACCGATGAACACTGGAATCTGAAGCAGCATCGGCAAGCAGCCACCCAGGGGGTTTACCTTGTGGCGCCGGTACAACTCCATGATTTCCTTGTTCATTTCCTCCGGCTTGTCCTTGAGCTTCTCCCGGATCTTCATCATCTGCGGTTGCAGCTTTTGCATCTCCCGCATGGACTTGAAGCTCTTGTTGGTCAGCGGCGTGAACAGCAGCTTGATCACCACAGTGAGCAGGATGATGTCGACCCCGTAGTTTCCTGTGAAGCGGTGCGAGAATTCCAGAGCCTTGAGCAGAGGCAAGGCCACGAAGCCAAAGAACCCGAGATCGACGGCGCGCGACAGGTTATTGCCTACAGTGTCGAGGACCGCGAAATCCTTCGGACCGACGAAGATGTCGAACGGCGCCCGCACATGGCCTCCGGTGAGCGGGAACAGCAGCATCTCCTCGACCGTGTGGTCGCGGAGCTTCAGCCACAGCCGCGGTCGCACGTCCCCGGCGGGCAAAGCCCCGGCGAGGAAGTGCGGGCCCGCATACCCTACCCAGCCGATCGGTGCCCCAAGCGTCTCCTCGGAGTGAATCTGTCCGTCCGCAAGGTCGCTGAACTGTTGCTCGTACACCTTGCGCCCGGTGAGATAGAACGTCCGGTCGAAGATCACGCTGCTGCCCGGCTGCGGCGGCAACTCCGCCATCTTCGTCCAGGTAACTCCCAACTCGCTGAACGGCGGTGGGATGTCCGTCGCCGTCACCACGAGCCCGAAGTCGTAGGCGTCACCCTTGAAGGTTAGTTGCTTGCGAATCACCCCCCCCTGAGTGCTCCACGTGAAGGCCAGCGCCCCGGTCTCGGAGCCGCGCAACGAGAGGTTACCGCCTTCGATCGTGTATGCGGCGCCCAGATCGGACAGCACCTCGGCGCCGCGTAGTTCGATACCGAACGGCAACTCACCCTGTTGTCCGGCCAGAACGGTCTCCTGCGGCGCGCTCGCCGGGTCGACGGAAGTCCGATACCGCTTCAGTCGCAAGCTCTCGAGCCGGCCGCCGACCGACGTGAAGACGGCGTTGTAGAGATCGGTTTCGACGGCGACGCGCTGCGCCACGGCGGCCGGTGGTGCCGCCTGGGCCGCCGGTAACCGTGGCGCCTCCATGCCGGTGGGTGCGATCGCCGCCGGTGTGGCAATCCCGCCTGCGCCGCGCTCACCCGGGGCGTGCGGATAAAGGTACGCCAGCAGGTACTGCCAACCTATAAGGATGGCAAGGGCCAGTGCGGCAGCGAGAAACGCACGTTTTTCCATCAACTTACGTCACCGGGTCCCATCCCCCGGGGTGCCATGGGTGACAGCGCAGGAGCCGCCGAGCCCCGAGCCACAGACCGCGCAACGCGCCGTAGCGTCCGACGGCGGTCCGAGTATATGCAGAACAACTGGGTTGGAATCGGCAGCAGCTACCCAGAAACGGCGACAGCGCCGCCGAATACAGCCACAGGAAGCTCAGCACCACCCGTGTCGCGAGACTCGGGGATCCGCCAGGGTCGCCGGACCATGTCTGGGTTTCAATCGACATCGATTCGCAGGGCCCGCGCCAGCTCGCTTCGCACTTGCGCATAGGTCGCAGTCGCCGCTGCGGGGCGGCCGATGACCAGAACCGTTTGCGGGGGATGGATGCGCTTACGATAGCGCCGGAAGACTTCTCGAATCATTCGCTTGACACGGTTGCGCACCACCGCATCCCCGACGCGCTTGCTCACGGTGATACCCAAACGCGACTCTCCTGTGGGGTTTGGCTCGGTGATCACGACGAAAAGGGCGCCACGCCGTCGGGGCGATGCCCCCTGCAGACGAACGAACTCCGCGCGCTTGCGGACCCGTGCCGACCTGGGAAACGACGCCTCCCGGCGCCGGCCTAACGGGGCTGCTTGGGCGGAATCGTTACGGTAAGTCGCTTGCGTCCCTTCGCCCGCCGGCGCTTCAGCACCTGCCGCCCCTCCGGGGTCGCCATGCGGGCGCGAAAGCCGTGCGTGCGTTTCCGACGCCTGTTGCTCGGCTGGTAGGTTCGTTTCATGCCTTCCTCTCACACCGGTCGGGCCACTGGGACTTTCGGCGCTCCCGGCCAATCTCGTCTCCGTCGCGCGACGCAAAAACCAACTGAAACCAAAACCCGCTCACGCTGTCAACCACTGCTACACCGCCTTCCCGTACCGGTCCGACCCTCCCCGGCTTCACCCGCCGCTGGTGATGTACGTGGCAAGCTGTTCGATAATGAACTCCTTCTCGGAAATTACCGCCTTGACCACGTCGCCGATCGACACTACCCCGATGACTCGTTCGTCCTCCAACACCGGTAGGTGTCGAACACGCTTGTCGGTCATCAGCGCCATACACTCCTCTAGCTTCTGCGTGGGGCGCACGAAAACAACCTGGGTCGACATGACCTCGCTGACCGGAGTGTCCTTGGATGTCTTGCCCTTCAAGACCACCTGACGCGCGTAGTCTCGCTCCGAGAACATTCCCACCGGACGCTCGAACTCCACGACCAGCACGGCGCCGATGTTGTGATCGGCCATCAATCTTAGTGTGTCGAAGACCGTGAGATCGGGGGACACCGACCATACCTTGCCCCCTTTAGCGTTCAGAATGTCCCGCACGGTGTTCATCGGCCCTCCTGTTGGCGGCTCGTGCCCTGGCCGCGATGCAAAGCCCGACGAGTCTACGGCAAGGGCCGCATTCTTTCACCGCCGGACGCAACGCACAAGTACCAAGCGAGGGCAGCCCCCCGTCCGCGAGGCTTCCGGGTTACGCCTTCCGTAAGTGGTCGCAGGGCAGCACGATCGCCGCGGTCGGCAGGCCGCCTTTCGACATGCCCTTCGATTACAGAGCGGCCGACAGACGTGCGGCAAGTTCCTGCAAGCGCGCCGGGTCGCCGGGGACGCGCGTGTGCAACTGCAACGGTTCTCCGTCTGCTCGCGGCATCAGGTGCATGTGGTAGTGAAACACCGTCTGCCCCGCTGCCCGTCCGTTGAGCTGGAAGACCATGAGGCCGTCGGGGTTTAATGCCCGCCGAATCGCCTGCCCGACCCGGTGTGCCGTTCGCGCCACCGCGGCCAGGCCTTCTTCCGAGGTGTCGAACACGTCAGCCCAGTGCTCCCTGGTGATAACCAGGGTGTGGCCGTCAGTGACCGGGAATATGTCCATGAATGCCAGCGTCTCGGCGTCTTCATAGACCCGATGGGCCGGGGCTTCTCCACTGACAATCCTGCAGAAGATGCAGTCGGGGACCATGGGGCTTTGGCCGGCGTCAATCGCCTACTTCGGTAAATCCCACTACCTCTACCGACGGGTCGAACCGCCCGTCGGTGCGCTGCGGCAGCGGCGGCTCAGGACGATAGACGAACGTCAACGTGCCGTGCGACGGCACTTCTCCGGCGACGATCGTGTAATACGACCGGCCCGGGTTGTCCCGTTGCGGTGCCCGCTCGTTCTTCCATAACCAGGCGTATCGGACGAGGATCTTGACGTCCCGAAGTGCTCGACCGGTGCGGTTGGCCAGCGTTCCGTTCACCACGCCATCGCGAACAACCAGGTTCTCGATGGCGACGGTGTCGGCGATCCCACCGACCGTCGTGATCTCGGGCTGCTCTTCGGCCCCGACCGTAACCGCACACGACATTGCCAGGGCGACGAGCGCCACCCTCAGGTACCTTGCATTTCTGGTCATGCCACTTTGCTCCCCGTCATTCCTTCTCTCGTATGCTGCCCCTTCTGCATCGTCCGACAGGTCCGCGCCGTCGGCGGACGCGCGATGCTACACGGTCGGCCGCGACCTGGCCAAGCGTAATCGCATGGAAGCTTCCAGGGCGCAGTGCTACACGAGTCCAATGGCTATCCTCAAGGTCGCACGACTCGGGCACCCTGTGTTGCGACGAGTGGCGGAGCCGATCCCGCCGGAAGCCATCGGAGCCCCGCATATACAGCAACTCATTGATGACCTCGTCGAAACCATGATCGAGCACGACGGTGCCGGGCTCGCGGCGCCGCAGGTGCACGTCTCGCAGCAGGTCGTCGTCTTTGAGGTCCAGGCGAATCCGCGCTATCCGGACGCGCCGGCCATTCCGCGTACGGTCCTGATCAATCCGACGATTACGCCCCTGACCGCGGAAACCGAGGAGGACTGGGAAGGCTGTCTGAGCGTACCCGATCTGCGTGGGCGGGTTCCGCGGTACACCGCCGTGCGCGTTCAGGCCTGGGATCGAACCGGCCGGCCGCTGGATTACCCGGTGACGGGATTTCATGCCCGGGTCGTTCAGCACGAATGCGATCATCTCCAGGGCGCCGTCTATCTCGACCGCATGCGGTCGATGGAATCGCTGTCGTTCGTGCGCGAATTCCTGAGGTACAAGGGCGGTGAGAGCGCCGAAGATTGAAGGGAACGAGGGGTCTGGGGTCCTCAGGGCTTCGGGTGGCGTGTCACATGTACAGGCGCTCGCCGGGCGGACGGTCCGGTTCCAGTTTGTCGCCGCAGACTGACGAACACTGGGTACACAGGTACTCGAACTTGTTCCCTTCGGGCAGGATCAACAGCAACCGCTTACGCACCGGCACGGCGACACGACAGCGGGGGCAGAGTAGCAACGTGGCCTCTAGCTGGTCGAAAGACGGGGCGGACATCATGAGCCTCGCGTTGTCAGCGTGTTGTCTGGCCGATATATAAGAGGGCCGGTTTCCCCGTTCAACATGCCCTCCGTGTACATCGAGACCTTCGGCTGTCAGATGAACTTGGCCGACACCGAAGTCATGTTCGGACACCTTGGCCGCCACGGGTATCGCCGCACTGAGGACCCGTCCAACGCCGACGTCATTTTGCTCAACACCTGTGCCATTCGCGAACACGCCGAGGCCCGCGTGCTCGGCCGCTTAAGCGATCTCGGGCGGCACAAGGCGCGCCGGCCGGAAGTTCGGGTCGGGTTGGCGGGCTGTATGGCGCAACACCTGCGCGATCGTCTCCTCGACGCCATGCCGTTTCTCGACTTCGTCGTTGGACCGGACGCTTATCGCCGCCTGCCGGAACTTCTGGCGGCCGACGGCGCCGATACGCTCGTCGATGTGCGGCTCGATCGTGACGAAACTTACGCTGATATAGTTGCGGAGCGCGAACGCGGCGTGCGCGCGTGGGTGACCATCATGCGCGGGTGCGACAAGTTCTGCACTTTTTGCGTCGTGCCGTACGTGCGTGGGCGCGAGCGCAGCCTCCCCGCCGAGGCGCTGCTCGACGAAGTTCGCCGCCTCGCCGCCGATGGTTACCGCGAGGTCGTGTATCTGGGGCAGACCGTCAACGCTTACCGTCATGACGGGGTCGACTTCGCCGAGTTACTGAGGCGGACCGCGGTGGTGCCGGGCCTCGCGCGGGTGCGCTTCACGTCGCCGCACCCGGCCGACATGACCCCGGCGGTCGTTGACGTGATAGCGTCCTGCCCCGCGGTCTGTCCCCAGCTGCACCTGCCGGTGCAGTCGGGTTCAGACGGCATCCTTGCCCGTATGGAACGAGGATACACCCGTTCGGAATACCTCGATTTAGTGGCGCGGCTGCGGTGCGCGATTCCGGGCATTGCGCTGACGACCGATGTGATCGTCGGGTTCCCCGGCGAAGAGGCGAACGATTTTGCGGCGACGTTGTCGTTGCTCGACGAGGTGCGGTTCGACGGCGCGTTCATGTTCAAGTACTCGGCGCGCAGTGGCACCAGGGCCTACCGTTGGGGGGAGACCGTCTCGGAGGAAGAGAAGGCGCGCCGGCTGCAGGCGGTCATCGCGCTGCAGGAGCAGCACGCCGCGGCTATCAACCGCGCCGTTGTGGGTACGACCGTCGAAGTGCTTGTCGAAGGACCCGCCAGGCGCCGTGCCGGTTGGCTTGCCGGCAAGACCCGCCACTTCAAGACGTGCGTGTTCCCGGCGCCGGCGGATCTCCGACCCGGGGATCTCGTCGACGTAACGGTGACCGACAGCACGGCGCACACGCTGATCGGCGCGGCGTGACGGTCAGACCTGAGACGACCATCAACCCCAGTGACGGTCGGTCAAGAGGTCCGTGCCCGGCAGGCGAGACCCCGGCAAGACACGGTGGCACTTTGACTGACCGGCATCGAGGCTACGCCGATCCTAGTTTGCCGGTCTGCTGCGACACCGCTATGTTCGCCGGCGTCATGCGTACCATCCTGCTCACCAACGACGACGGCATCGACTCGCCGGCGCTGGTTCCTCTGGCGCGAGCACTGGGGCGGCTCGGGCGGGTTCGGGTGGTTGTGCCGGACAGCGAACGGAGTTGGATCGGCAAGGCCATTTCACGGTTCGAGGTGCTGCAGGTGGCGACGACGACACGGCAGGGCTGCGCCATGCATGCGGTCAGCGGGACACCGGCGGACTGCGTCAGTCTGGGCATTCACACGCTCTTCGACGCGCCGCCCGACATCGTCGTTTCGGGCATTAATCTCGGATTGAATTACGGCGGTGCCTTCGTGCTGTCGAGCGGCACGGTCGGCGGGGCGATCGAAGGCTGGATCGCGGGTCTGCCGGCGGTGGCGTTCTCCATGGCGATTCCGAACGACGCCTATGGATTGACCGGCGCGGCGCGGGTCGAAGCGCTGGGGGAGCAGCCGTTAGCTGCGGCGGCGGTTGCCGTCGAGGTGTTGGAGACGATCCTGGCCGGGGGTTATCCCGCGCACGTCGATTGCTTTTCGGTAAACATGCCGGCGGACGTGGGGCTGCGGACACCACGGCGCGTGGCGCGCGTGTCACGGTCGCGGTACGGGCCGTTGTTCGAGCCGGGCCCGGACGGTGGCTACGTGCATCGTTTCCGCTGGCTCACCGATCTCGACGAGGACGACCAGGGCGACATCGAGGTTCTGCGCCGCGGCGCCGTGGGGATCACGCCGCTGCGCTTCGACTTCGACACGGACCTGTCCCCCGACCTCCGTGCCGCCCTCGAACGGCAGTAATCGGGGCCGGAGTCCGATCTGCGTCGGCGCAGGTTGCGAGTAGCCTCCCTCCGCCTCGACTTCCCCGGCCATCACCCCAGACTGAGTTCGAGGTACGCGCGGCGGCCGATGCGGCCGAACAGGCTTGAGGTCGTATCGAGCAGCCACATCTGCCAGCCGTATTTCTCTTGCAGAGCGGCGTGGGCGCGCCGAATCGCGGTCTGGTCCGTCAGTACGCGGCCAGTACCGTCGACCCAGGGTCCCGTCACCCCGCCCCAGGCGTTGCACGGCGCCACCCGAATCTTCTTCGTGGCGCGGATGCGCTTCACCTTGGCCGAAGTGCCGTCGGTTACCACGTACAGTTTGCCGGCGATGATGGCGAACCAGACCGGGGTCTGGACCGCCTTGCCGTTGCGCCGGAAGGTGGCGAGGTTGACGTAGGACTCGTTTGCAAGCGTGTCGGCGATTCGGGTTGGGGGCATGGCCGATCTCCTTCGCGCCGCGCAGTATGCCTGTAGTGTGACGCCCGGGCCAACAGCGGGAGGGGGGCGAAAGGGTCCGTTTACGGCGGACACACGTGGCGGTAGCCACGCGTGCGCCGGCGGTGTAAGAGATGCAGCCATGCTTACGCGGGATCGAGTGCTCGTGAGGGTCGCTATTGGGGTCGCTCTTGCCGCGACGCTTTCTGCCTGCGCAAGCGCGCCCTGGGCGCCCCCCGGCAGTGGCGTTCTGGTGGCGCCGGGCGATCTCGTCGGCACGGAATGGGAGCTCCAAAACCTTGGCGGCCACGCCGTGGTCGACTTCGCCGAGGCAACGCTAACGTTTCCCGAGGAGGGCAAGATTGCCGGCAACGGTTCCTGCAATCGTTTCGTGGGTACGGTCAAGATCGAGGGAGAGACCATCAAGGTGGGACCGCTCGCGGCAACACGCCGCGTTTGTCATCCGTCGGTCATGGCCCAGGAGATCAAGTACCTGAAGTCCCTCGAAGACGGCGAACGCATCGTTACCGATGGTTCGACCCTGCTGATTTTCACGACCGACAAAGAACACCCGCTGCGCTTCTCGCGTGAATGAAGGGGCCGCACCTCCCCGGCAGACTGCGGCGTGCCGCAGTCTGCCGAGATCGCTGAGACACCTCGCGGAGTCGCCCACACCCTCGGGGCCGGTTCGCCATCGGTAAACGCCTTAACCGAGAGGCCGTCCCAGAGTCGATCCGCCGGGCCGCAATGGTCGGGGGACGGCTCGGCGGGGGCCGAGCCATCGCACAGGCATGGCTGGTCAGGCCATGGGTTGCGGGCCGCAGCCCGCGCTGGATGCCGCCGCCGCCGCCGGCATCGCCGATGTCGAGACGGTCGAAGAGATCGTCGAGAAGATAGAGAAAGGCACCCGGATACGGGGAATTCGCGGGGAACGCCACCAACCGACTGGCGGCTTAACGACGGGTGAAAACGGACAGGCCCGAGAACGGTTGATCGTCCCCGGGCCTGTCTATCTCGGAAGCGCAGACCGGCGACCGAATTACATCATGCCGCCCATGCCACCCATGCCGCCCGGCGGCATCGGCGGGGCCTTCTTGTCCTCGGGCTTCTCGGCGACCATGGCCTCGGTGGTGAGCAGCAAGCCGGCGACCGAGGCCGCGTTCTGCAGGGCCGTGCGCACAACCTTGGTCGGATCGACGATGCCGGCTTTGAGCAGGTCTTCGAACTCCTCGCTGAACGCATTGAAACCGTGCGCGCCTTTGCCGTTCTTCACTTTGTCGAGGACGATGGAGCCGTCCCAGCCGGCATTGGTGGCGATCCAGCGGCAAGGGTCTTCGATCGCGCGGCGGACGATATTGACGCCGACACGCTCTTCGTCTTGGGCGGTGAGTCCGTCGAGCACGGCACCGGCGCGGATCAGCGCCACGCCGCCGCCGGGTACGATACCCTCCTCGACGGCGGCGCGGGTGGCATGCAGAGCGTCCTCGACCCGCGCCTTCTTTTCTTTCATTTCGATTTCAGTGGCCGCGCCGACGCGCACCACGGCCACGCCGCCGACCAGCTTGGCAAGCCGTTCCTGCAGCTTCTCGCGGTCGTAGTCCGAGGTGGTTTCGTCGATCTGGGCGCGGATTTGCTTGATGCGGCCTTCGATGTCGGCCTTCTTGCCGGCCCCGTCCACGATGGTGGTGTTATCCTTGTCGATCACCAGCCGCTTGGCGCGACCGAGATCGTTGAGAGTGACGTTCTCCAGTTTGATGCCCAGCTCTTCCGCAATGACCCGGCCGCCGGTGAGGATGGCGATATCTTCGAGCATGGCCTTGCGGCGATCGCCGAAACCGGGAGCCTTGACGGCGCAGCACTGCAGCGTGCCGCGAATCTTGTTGACGACGAGCGTCGCCAGCGCCTCGCCCTCGATGTCCTCGGCAATGATCAGGAAGGGCTTGCCGGTGCGGGCGATGGCTTCGAGGACCGGCAGGAGGTCCTTCATGGAGCTGATCTTCTTCTCGTGGATCAGGAGATAGGCATCCTCGATCGTCGCCACCATCTTCTCGGGATCGGTGACGAAATACGGCGAGAGGTAGCCGCGGTCGAACTGCATCCCCTCGACCACCTCGAGCGTGGTTTCGAGGCCCTTGGCCTCTTCGACCGTGATGACGCCTTCCTTGCCGACCTTCTCCATCGCCTCGGCGATGATATCGCCGATGGTGGCGTCGTTGTTGGCGGAAATCGTGCCTACCTGAGCGATCTCCTTGCGCTCCTTGGTGGCCTTGGAGAGCTTCTTCAGTTCGTCGATGATGGCGCCGACCGCCTTGTCGATCCCCCGCTTCAAGGTCATCGGGTCGTGTCCGGCCGCAACCATCTTGGCGCCCTCGGTAAAGATTCCCCGGGCGAGTACCGTGGCCGTCGTCGTGCCGTCGCCGGCGACGTCCGACGTCTTGGAGGCAACTTCGCGCACCATCTGTGCGCCCATGTTTTCGAACTTGTCTTCGAGGGTGATTTCTTTGGCGACGGTCACACCGTCCTTGGTGACCGTCGGCGCGCCGAAGCTCTTTTCGAGTACGACGTTGCGGCCCTTGGGGCCGAGTGTCACGGTGACGGCATCGGCCAAAATCTTCACGCCGGCCAGGACCTTGGCCCGGGCCTCTTCGCCGAACTTCACGATCTTTGCTGACATTGTCGTTATCTCCTTCCTCGCGGCGCTCGGCCCTCAGCCCTCGAGCACTCCCAAAATGTCGTCCTCGCGCATGATCAGGTGTTCTTCGCCTTCGAGCTTCACTTCGCTACCGGCATACTTTCCGAAGAGGATACGGTCCCCTACCTTCACGTCGAGCGGGATCACCTTGCCATCGTCTCCGACTTTGCCCTTGCCAACCGCGACAACCTTGCCCTGCTGCGGCTTCTCCTTCGCGGTATCGGGGATGATGATGCCTCCCTTGGTCTTCTCTTCGTCTTCGATCCGCGTCACGATCACCCGATCTTGCAATGGACGAATCTTCATCTTGGCCTCTCCTTTTTGGCGGTCTGATTGTTCAGATGGACGACCGGGCGCCGCCGGCCGCCGATTGCTCACGGGCGAACCGACGCCTCGATCTGCCGTGGGCGCGACGAAACTAACCCGGCTCGTTACGATGTCAAGAGGTGCTGCGTGGCTTAGTCTTGCGCGATTCCTCGGCGTAGTATTGCCGGTAAAGCACGTCCCACTCGCGGCTTCCAGGGGGAACCTGCCGCGACAGCGAGGCTATCTTGCGGCGGACGGCGGCATCTAGCCGCTGGTCCACGACGTGGTCTTCGTCGAGTACCCGCTTGATCTCGGCCAGGACGAGACGGTCGTTTTCCACCCTGGCGAGCCCCTCGTCGCGCAGAGTCCGCACGATGACGTGGGCAAGGTGAGACTTGCGGCCTTCGCTGAAACGCATGTGCGGTTAGAGAGGGAAGCCGCGCTCGCGGGCGAGGCGTTCCTTAATTCCCTGAATGATCTTGCGTTGATCCATGCCGACCATCTGTCGCGCATGCGTCCGGGCCAGCCGCTCGGCCTCTTCTTCGAGCAAGCGGTCCTGCTCGAGGTTTTCGGCCAGCAATTCGACGATGCGTCGCTGCACGACCGCCGGGTCGGTGGTGGGGTGGACGAAGCCCTGTTTGAGTAACGCGTCGACCAGCGCTGCACCCAGCGCCTGCAGCCTTCCCTCGGCCAGCGGCATGATGCGGTCTTATATGAAGTCGCGGCCGTGGCCGCAACGCCGGGGAGACAGGCCGGATCACGCCGGTGGGGCCCCGGGAGTCGTCCGGGGCCGGCGTTTGGTGCGTGCGGCGCCAGCGGCGGGCCGGCGGCGCAGGCGGGCCAGCTGCTTTTCCAGACTGTGGACGCTGTGCTCCAACCGGCGTAGTTCTGCTTGGAAGGTCGGATGAGCGGTGACCCGCTCGAGCGAAGCGCGCACCTGGCCGTCGATCCGCTGTTGTAGCTGTTCGAGCTGTTTCTGGGGGAGTTCGAGGATCTCGCCGATTAGCCCGCGGCCGGCACTTTCCTCGGCCGCGGGCGAACTCTGCGCGCCGTCGGTCGGCGTTTGTTTGCCGCGTTCGCCGGCCGGGACGGCGCCGTCGCGTCCCCGCTCGCTGCCGAGGAAGAACTCCTGGACTCGTTCGCCGCCGACCTGGATCAGGCGCCGGAGCACGGGCAGGCCGAGGGAACCGTTCTTCCGTTTGGCCTCCTCGAAGATGATCTGGGCAAAAGTGACGATCGTGATGTCGTCGCCAGTGGCGTTGTCGACGATGCGGATGTCCTCGCCGTTACGTACCATTTCGGCGATGCCGTCGAGAGTGACGTACCTGCTCGCCCGGGTGTCGTACAACTTGCGGTTCAAGTACCGCTTGATGAGCCGCGTCATCTAGCCTCGTCGCGCTGTTTTAAGCAGTAGCACGCCGCTCGCCGGACCGGCAACTCTGAGCCGGCTGGTACCTTCTCTGGCGGAGGCCCCTGATCGGGGTCCGGCGCCGACCCGCCGATTGACCGTTCCTCGGCGGGTCGATAGCTTCGCGAGCGGGAGGGTGCCAGGTGCGTCGTTACGTCGTTGCGGCCGTGCAGCTTGATGCCGGCGCGGACCGGGGGGCCAACCTGGAGCGGGCCGAACGTTTCGTCGTCGAGGCGGCGCAGCGCGGTGCGCGGCTAGTCGTGCTTCCCGAGGTGTTCTCCTGGCGAGGTCCGGCCGCTCGAGAAGCGGAACACGCGGAAACTATTCCCGGCCCGACGACCGCGTGGGCGTGCCGCCTCGCCGGCCGGTTGCGCATTCACCTTGCGGCCGGATCGTTACTCGAAGCGAATCCCGCCGGCCGCCCGTTCAATACCAGCGTCCTCGTCGGACCGGAGGGAGCCATCGCCGGTTGCTACCGCAAGATCCACCTCTTCGACGTCGACCTGCCGGGCCGCGTGAGTGTCCGCGAGTCGGACACGCGTCAGGGCGGCGACCATCCGGTGACGGTGCCGACCGAGCTCGGCGCCATCGGCATGAGCGTATGTTACGACTTGCGCTTCCCCGAATTGTACCGGCGCTTGAGTCGAGCCGGCGCGGAGATCGTTCTCGTCCCTTCTGCTTTCACGTTTCCGACCGGCGCCGCCCACTGGGAGGTGCTGGTGCGGGCCCGGGCGATCGAGAACCAGGTCTACGTGATTGCCCCCGACCAGACCGGCCAGAGCGCCAGCGGTGGCCTCAACTACGGTCACTCGATGATCGTCGACCCGTGGGGTGTCGTGGTGGCCCGCGCAACCGACGGCGAAGGTCTTGTTCTCGCCGATGTCGACCGCGACTATGTCGAGCGAGTTCGACGAGAACTGCCATGCCTCGCGCACGCCAAACTGCTGCCGTAACCGGACCGGAGGCCGGAGGGCCCAAGGCTTTCTTCAACCTCGTGCAGGCCGATGGTCCGGTGGGCATTCCGTCGTCTGCGGACGGGCTCAACGCTTGCGTGGAGATCGACGTGATCTTGCTGTGACCGTGCAGGTGCCGGAGCGGGTTGCGCTGCCCGGTGCGCCTTTGTTACGGTCGCGGCCTCGCACATGCCGAGCCAACGGCCCGTACTCTACCTGATCGACGCCAGTTCCTACGTTTACCGCGCTTTCCACGCTCTGCCGCCGCTGACGAGCCCAACCGGTCTGCCGACGAACGCGGTGTACGGCTTCAGCACGATGTTGATGAAGCTGCTGCGCGAGGTGCAGCCCGGCTACGTCGCCGCGGTGTTCGATACACCGGGGCCGACGTTCCGGGACGACCTTTTTGCCGCGTACAAGGCCAACCGACCGCTGATGCCGGACGACCTGGCCGTACAGTTGCCGCTCGTCCACGAAGTGGTCGACGCCTTCGGAATCTACAGTCTCGCCGTGCCGGGCGTTGAGGCCGACGACGTCATCGGGTCGGTTGCGGTTCGTACGGCCGCGGCCGGTGCCGACGTCGTCATCGTCTCCGGAGACAAGGACCTGATGCAACTGGTGGGCCCTGCGGTGCGAGTGTGGGACACGATGCGGGATCGCATTTTCGACGAAGTTGCTGTGCGCGAGCGCTGGGGGGTCGCGCCGGCTCGGATCCCGGACGTCATGGGACTGATGGGGGACGCCGTTGACAACATCCCGGGCGTCAAGGGTATCGGGGAGAAGACCGCGACGGCCTTGATTCAGCACTTTGGCAGCGTCGAGGAGTTGCTGGCTCGCCTCGACGAGCTGGCACGGTCCACCACCATCCGTGGCGCAAAGAAACTCGCGTCGACCCTGCGGGATGAAGCCGAGGGGGCGCGGTTGAGCCGTACCCTCGCCGTCGTCCGCTGCGATGTCGATCTCGACTGCGACCTCGAACGCTTCCGGCTGCGGCCCCGCGCAAACGACGTCCTGCGTGCCATCTTCGGTCGGTTGGGCTTTCAAAGTCTGGTTCGCGATATTGCCGCCACCGCACCGGCGGTCACCGTGACGGCCGAACGAGTCGGCGACCCGTCGAAGTGGGACGACCTCGCGGCGCTAGCCCGTGCGGCCGGGCAAATCGCGATCGCCTGGGCCCCGGGGGGTGCCGGCGCCGGCACGATCACTCTGGCTCCACCCGGGCGGACACCGGTCGAGGTACCGCTCGACGATGCGGCGGCAGTCGCGGGCGTGCTCGGGGTGTTGTGTGATCCGCAGGTGGAAAAGGTGGCTCACGACTGGAAGCACGACTTGCACGGGCTGGCGGCGTTGACGGACATTGACAGCATGGGGCCGGCGTTCGATGCCATGGTTGCCTCGTATCTGCTCGAGGCGACCGCGACCCACGAGCTCCAGGAGCTGGCGATAGCGGTACTCGGGGCGCGATTGCCGGCCTTCCGGGCCGAACCGGCGTGGATGGCCAGCGGCGTGTCGGTACTCTGCGAGCTGCGTAATCGACTGGCCCCGCGTCTGGAACAACAGGGGTTGACGCGGCTCTTTTTCGACCTGGAGATGCCGCTGGTTACCGTCCTCACGCGCATGGAGCGACACGGCATCCGAGTCGATGCGGCTGCCCTGGCCGACATGGGCGCCGAAATGACCCTGCGCCTCGCCGCGCTCGAAAAGGAGATCTACGAGTTGGCGGGCGGCCCGTTCAACATCGGCTCGCCGGCGCAGTTGCGTGAAGTCTTGTTCGAACGTCTGGCGCTGCCCCGCAAGGGCGTGAAGCGAACCAAGACGGGGCTGTCGACCGACGTGGACGTACTCTCCCGCCTGGCGGCGATCCATCCGCTGCCGCAGAAGATCCTCGACTACCGCTCGGTCGCCAAGCTGAAGTCGACCTATGTCGACGCCCTGCAGGCGGCGTTGAATCCGCAAACCGGGCGTTTGCACACGACGTTCAATCAGACGGTTGCGACCACGGGCAGATTAAGCTCAAGCGATCCGAACCTGCAGAACATTCCGGTCCGGACGGAAGAGGGGCGCCGCATCCGGCAGGCGTTCGTAGCGGCCGATGGCTGCCGTCTGGTGGTCGCGGACTACTCCCAGATAGAGCTGAGATTGCTGGCGCATCTATCCGGGGACGCGGCGTTGGTCGCCGCCTTTCAGGCCGGGGATGACGTACATACGCGGACCGCAGCCGAGGTGTTCGAGGTACTACCTGGTGTGGTAAGCGCAGAAATGCGCCGAGCCGCGAAGGCGATCAACTTCGGTATAATCTATGGCATGGGTCCGCCACGGCTGGCGCGCGAACTGGGGATCCCGCTCGAACGGGCGGAAGCGTACATCGGTAACTACTTTGCGCGCTATGCGGGAGTGCGTTCTTATCTGGAGGCGACGCTGGCCGAGGCGAGGGAGCGCGGCTACGTGACGACGCTTCTGGGGCGCCGGCGCGGGGTGCCCGATCTGATCAGTGTGGACCGGCGGGTTGCCCAGGCCGCGGAGCGCGTAGCGGCGAACACGCCCATCCAGGGCTCGGCCGCCGACCTGATCAAACTGGCAATGGTCGCCATCGACCGCCGTATCCGCGCCGAGCGGCTGCCGGTTGCAATGCTCTTGCAGGTGCATGACGAACTCGTTTTCGAGGTGCCCGAGGCGCGGTGCGACGAGGTTGCCACACTGGTGTGCCGAGAGATGGAAACGGTGTATCCGCTGCGCGTGCCGCTGCGCGTCGACGTGGGCAGCGGTCGAACGTGGGCAGAGGCTCACTGAAGAGCTGAATAACGACTATGGCAGCCCGTCTATAGGGTGTCGCGGTGGAGCGCAGCGACGGAGATCTGGTCCGGGCGGTCCGCCACGGCGACCGGGACGCGTTTCGGGTCCTCGTGGAGCGGTACCAGCGGAAGGTTACCGCGGTGGCGCTCGGTATGGTCCGGAACCGGGAGGATGCGCTCGATATCGCCCAGGAAACCTTCGTCAAGGCATTCGAAAGCCTGCAGAACTTCAAAGGTGATTCGAGCTTTTACACATGGATCTACCGCATCGTCGTGAATCTGGCCATCGACTTCCGCCGCCGCGAACGGCGGCGGCCGACGGTGCCAATCGAGGAACCGGCGAACGCGGAAGGCGATCGGGGCTATACGCTCCAGCTGAAGGAGGAGCGGCTGGCGGACCCCTTCGAGCAAGCGCAGGCGCGGGAAATCGGCGCGCGGGTGGCGGCCGCGGTAGACGAGTTGACCCCCGATCACAAAGCCGTCATACTCCTGCGCGAAGTGGAAGGTCTCTCCTACGAAGAGATCAGTCGGGTGATGCAGTGCTCGAAAGGTACCGTCATGAGTCGGCTGCATTATGCCCGGAAAAAACTCCAGAAGAAGTTGCAGGACTGCCTGTAGGTCTTGCGCCGCAACAGGGTTCCGCGGAACGACCGTCGAGGATGCCACATGACGTGCCGTGAAGCGGCCAACCTGATTCCCCTCCTGTTCGATGGCGAGTTGGCACCGCACCAGATGCGTGCGGTGGTGCTGCACAGCACGCTGTGCCCCGAGTGCGAGGTGGAGTTACGCAGCCTCGAGCATCTCCAAAAGCTCGTGCGTGGTAGCGTGAGCGCGGCGGTCGACGGCATAGATTTCAGCGATTTCTGGCCCGGGATCGAACGGCGGTTGGTCGTCGAACCGCGCACCCTCTGGCAGCGACTCGTACAGTGGTGGGAAGGTACCGAGCGCTGGCCGGTCCGCGTGCCGGCCTACGCCGCACTCGCAGCGGCCGCTGCATTTGCGATGTTCTATGCGGCCCAGTCCGGCCGCCCTGCCGCACCGGGGCAGCTCCAGATGGCTGCGGGCGGAGCGGCCTGGATCGACTCGGTGGACGCGGACGTCGAGGCCGTTCTGTTGCTGGAAGATCGGGAATCGCAGACCGCTCTGCTCTGGGTGGGTGACCGATTCCCGGGTGAGGCGGAGTGACGGTGCGATCCGGGGTCGTTGTTGCCGCGGTCGTTCTCGGGGCTCTGCCGCGGTTGGTGGCGGCAGAGGGCGAGAGTGCGGCAGCGCAAAGTCCCACCCCGAGCGCGGTGGAAGTCAGTATCGGCGCCGTCCGCGCGAGCAGCGCGGGCGACGATTTCGATCCGCGCCTCGTGTCGATGCGGCCGCAACTCGGCCGCCTTTTCCCACACTACTCGTCGTACCAGTTGGTCGACCAGGCGACCCGGCAGGTGCCGTGGGGAGACAAGGTCCGCCTCGACATTCCCGGTGACCGCTACATCCTCGTGATTCCAAGGCGGATCAAGGACGATCGAGTTTCGCTGCGCGTCATCATGGTCGAAGGGCGCCGACCGACGATGCACACCACACTGTCCCTCAAGAGCGGCGCGACGTTGCTGGTCGGCGGTCCGCGCGACGCACAGGGGAGTGTGCTGATCGTCGCCATCGACGCCGCACCGGTGCGCTGATGCTTCCGGAAGCCTCCGTTACGTCGACTTTGCCCGCATCTGAGTCGCGCCCTCAAGCCTTCGCTGCGGTTTCCCGGTAGTAGCCGATCAGGATGTCCGCAATCTCGGGCCGGAGGATACGGTTGTCCGGGCGCTCGCCTTTCGTCAAAATTTCGCGAATCTTCGATCCCGAGATCGTGACGGGTTTCTCCTGCGGGTGCGCCTCCATCAGATCGACGCGGCCGACGGTCTCGAAGTAGGCAGCAAAGCCGATCTTGCAGGGCTGGATGCGCAGATCGCCCCGCAAATTGCCGAAGATCTCCTGCGCATCGAAGTCACCCCAGATCGCCGCGCCGTCGTCGAAAGGCGCGTCCGCATGCTTGCGCCCGATGACGATATCGGTGAAGCCGAGGTTCTGACGGTAGATGGCGTGCATCACCGCTTCCTTCGGACCGCCGTAAAGCATCTTGATGTCGAGGCCCATGAGCTCGAAGACCTCGGTGAGGTCGTATCCTCGTCCGCCCCAGAGAGCTTCGTCCTTGTCGCCCTGACCCAGTAGCTGACGCTCGTGAAGGGTGCGATAACAGCGCATCCGCACGCGCGCGGGAACGTCGTCGCCCTTGAGTTCGCCGATCAGGGGATTGAGCACCACCCCCGCAAACGCGCCTTCTCGCGTCAGCCGTTCGACCCCGGCAACCAGCGCGTATTCGTGTGCGCGGTGCAGAGGATTGCGGGTTTGAAAAGCCAGCGCGCGTTCCCAACGGCGTTCGGCAATCAGGGTCCGGGCCTGCCGCGGCGACATGACGAACTCGGCATACTCTGGGTCCACCGCCTGCGGCAGCGCCCACAGTTCCCCGCCGATCAGCGTGCTGCGCGGATCGTCCATCAACATGTGACCACCCGGATGATCGGTGCGCGTGGTGCCGTAGAACCGGGCCAGATGCTTGGGCTTGTCCCACGCAAACACGCTGGAGACGCGAACGATGGCGACGATCTGGCCTTCGTACACCACAGCCGCAGAATGACCCACACGCAGTTGGCGCGCTTCGGCGTCGGTGACCGGAAAGGATATCGGCGCTGTCCACGCATAGCGGCGGAAGCCGAAGTCGATAGCGTCGTGATCGAGGACGCTGTGCCAGGTTTCTTCGTCCATCGGACCCGACAGCGGGGACAATGTGCCGTCGGCAATACGGTAAACGGTCGAGAGATCGGCGCGACTGACCTCGACCCTGGGAAGCTGCGACGCTTCGGCGAGGAACTGCGTCCGACGCGAAAGCGGTACGATACGGGAAATCGGGGCATCAAGGCCGCCGTGGACCGGAACGAGATCTGGCATGGTTCGATACTCCTTTGTCTGTACGAAATCAGTCGTCCATTACCCGGATGTCGCAGCCGGCCAGTGTCGGTAGCCGGACCGCTGCGCCGCGGGAGAGAAAGCGCGTGACCCACGACGGCTTCTCGGTGACTAGCACCGCCGCCGCGGCGTTGCACTCCTTGACGGCGCGCAGGCAGATGTCCCCGGGGTCGCCGGTCTCGACACACGCCGAAGCCGCAACCCCGGCCTCGGCCGCACGCGCGGCGACGGCTCGACCGTAGGCTTCCGCCTCCGCCCGCTGCTCTCGCTCGACGATCGCCACAACGCCGTCGCTGACCCACTCGCCCACCCATCCCTCGTCCGTAAGAGTGTGGGCGACGCGCCGGGTGAGTTCGGACCCGACAACGACGACAACGACGAGCGGCACTCCCGCATCCCGCGCCCGCTCTATGGCGTAGGCCTCGGCCCCGGGCGCTTGCGCTCCCAGGGGTATTACCAGCACGACACCGTTCATCTGGAGCCCGTAATGTGCAACCCGATAAGCGGCCAGTACCAGTTGGCCAGGGCGTTGAAAGTAATCCAGGATACGACCGCGAGGAGAATCCCGGGTACGACCATGTCGCGAGTCGTAAGGTGTCCGGACGAATACGCAATCGCGTTGGCCGGAGTGCCGATCGGCAGCGTGTAACCGAGGCCGGCCGGGACCGCGATCGTCAAAGCCATTACCCGCGGATCCATTCCGTACGCCGCGGCAATGCCCAGACTCACCGGCATCAGGAGCGCAACCACCGCCGAGTTGCTCATGGCTTCTGTCAGCACGATGCCGAGCAACGACAGGACCGCAATGACTTCCGTACCCGAGGTGGCCCAACGAGTAATGGTCACCTGCGCAATCCACGCGGCGGCCCCCGATTGATTGATGGCCGAACCGAGGGAAATGGCGCCGCCATACATCAGTAGAACGCCCCAGTTGACGTAACCCTCGACTTCGCGCCACGTGACGAGGCCCAGCACGAACAGTACCACCACGGCACCCAGGGCTATGTTTGCCAGGCCGAATTCCTCGCCGCCGACAATCCAGGCCGCCAGCGTGATCAGCATGATCCCGGCAATCGCGCCCTCGGTGTAGCGCATACGGCCGAGGGCCAGACTCTTGGCGCGCAACACCGCATCGGCCGCACGGACGTCTTCGACGTCGATGGGGAAGAATGCGACGATCACGCAATAACAAATCGCCAACAGAACCACGACGAGCGGCAAAATCGCGACCGACCACTCGGCGAAGCTGAACGACAGGCCCGTGGACTCGCGAAGCATGCCGATGGCCAGCGGCGCCCGGGCACCGCCGAGCATCGTGGCCACACCGCCAATCGTCGTCCCCCAGGCCAGCGCCAGAAACATGGCCTTGCCGTAATTGCTGCGGCCGCGACGCAGACCCAGCACCGCGACGATCTCCAAAACGATCGGGAAGTTCATCGCGGCAACGGCGTGTTCGGACATCAAGAAGGACATGACGGCATTCAGGATCAACACGCTGGTCAGCAGCATGCGCGGGCTCTTCCCGAAGCGCCGCAGGATGGTCAGCGCCAGCCGCGTGCTCAATCCCGACTTCATCAAACACGCGGCCAGGATGAATACGCCCAGAATGAAGAACACCGCCTCGTTGCCGAAAAGCGCATACGCTTTCGTGGCCGGCATGACCCCCGTCAGCGGCAACATGATGATCGCCAGCACACCGGTGACCATCAATGGCAGGACGTCGAAAACCCAGTAGAACACGCACAAAGCGAAGATGGCGAGGGCCTTCTGACCCGCCACGCTGAGGCCTTCCGGCGCCGGTAAAGCCAATACGAGGCCATAGAGTCCGATCCCGATGGCGACCAGCAGCGGACGCAGGCTGCGGCTGACGAGGACCATCCAGAGCGGACGCGTGTCGATGACTATGTCCGGCGGTGTGGGCATGGGGAAGCGCAAGTCGAGCCGGCGGTGGCGGTTACGAACCTCAGAGATGCGAGGAATCGAACGACTCGCTCGCCGTGCGCACACGGAGTTGCCGGCGCAGGCGGGCCAGATTCCGGGTTGCCAACGTGCCCAACCAGGAGCGGTAAAATTGCTGTCGGCGCACCTCCGCGCGGGCCTCGTCGCCGGCAAAGAAGCGCGCTTCCAGTGGCGTAACGGCAAAGCTCATGTCGCGCAGCCATCCCATGTTGATGCGAGCCCGGCGCACCGCGTGGAACAGATGCGTGTAGACCGGCGCGAGCCCGCTTGCCGTTTGCCCGCGCGACCGCAATGCGGCGCGGGCCAACACCAGCACCGGGACCACGCCCGCAGCCACCAGTGCGTCGATGCCTGCCGTCGTCGACTCCGGCGGCTCCAGCCCGACCGCCAGGTCGGTCCACACGGTTCCGCTCGGGAACACTACCGCCGCGTGGCCGAGCGCATCGAGGATGCGCGCGCGCCCGATGCGCCCGGCGCGACCGGGACAGTACGCGGCGAACGCGCCCGCGGCGTAGGCTTCGAGGTTGTAACTGATGGCATCGACCCCCATCGCGTAGGTCCGGTGGATCCATCCGTGTTCCGTCGGCGGGTGCATTTGCACTGCCACCAGAGTGTCGAAATGTCGCTTCACGGCACGGACGTAAGGTTCCAGAAACGCGATGCCGGCGTCGGGCCCTTCGAACGGTCCGATGTTGAAGTACACGAACTCCGCTACGCCTTCTTCGAACGCGGCGCCCACCGCCTCGGTCACCTCCTCGGGCGAGAACGGGAAGAGGTCGTCGGGCGATCGGACTCCTCCCTCTGTACACAGAATGCACGGCCCGCCCCGCAGGGCCATGCCGCACGAACCCCGGGGGTTGACGACCACACAGGTCCCTTGCACCCGGGCGACCTCGGCCAGTAATCGCCCACTCGTGGTGCGACGACCGTAGAACTCCGGCGGCGCGACGAGCCGCCCCGGAACCACTGCGCCGTCACGGCGCAGGTCGGCCCGGGTATCGACACCCTCTAACGCAAACGGGGAAGAGCCCGCGACGGGATCGACGACCGGCGCGTTCACCCAGACGTCATCGTGCAACTGCAGTTCGACGCCGAGGGTTCCGTCGGATCGGGTCGGGGGCCCGCAGACGGTCGCTGCCGATGCCGCCAGCCCGGGGCTGAGCGTGACTCCGTGCCAGGCCAGGTCGACCTTCAGCAGGCCGGGATTAGCCGTAACCTCCGGGGGCATGGTTACCGCCCAGGGGAGCGCACAGGAACGGGGGCGACGCTGCCGCCCGCACAGCTTCCCGCGGGGTTCAATGCCATCGCCGCCACCGTGCCGCAAGCGGCGTCGTAAGCGAGGCAGTTACTCCCCGGCGAGTCCGGCATCCCCAGTAGAACCTTCAGCGCTTCCGTAGCCAGAACTGCCCCGGTCCATGCCGTGGCAGCCGGAGCCAGCGTGGTATCGGCCGATCGTATCCCTTCGATCGCCTTACCGATGCAGGCCGGACAGGCGTGCGCACCTTCGTTCCCGGGATGGGGGAGCCCGACACGGGCGACCCATGCAAGGGGACCCTCGGAGTGGCCCCACAGCAGTGCCCGTTCGGCGGCAAAACAGGCCTCATATGCCGGCTCCAGCTCCGCCACGGTCCCAACGCATACCACCAGCGCGCACGTGGATGCGACGTTGCGGAGCGCTTCCGCATTCGGCGCGCCCGACCAGGTCTCGATCCGCGCATCCGGGGCCGACCGGCCAGCCGCGGGCGGTTTCCGTGCAACGCGCACCAGTCGCCCGACTCCGGCCGCTGCCAGGTAGACGAGAGCCGTGTCGCCGGCGACATGATCGCCGACCACCACCACCGCCGTGCCCAACAATCTTTCCTGACCACGGCCGCCGACCGGCTGCAGAATGATCTGGCGGCTGTAACGTTCGATCTGCCGGTCCGTGAGCACGCCGATCCTCTCAGCCTGCTGCAATGCGTTGGCGGTACTCGCGCCAACCCACCCACAGGTTGGTGCTCAGATAGCGGTCCCCAAAGTCACAAAAGATCAGGACGACGACCCCGGAGTCCAGCTCGCGCGCAACCTGCAACGCGGCCACCATCGCCGCGCCGGAGGACTGGCCGACGACCAGACCTTCGTCGGCCGCAATGCGGTACACGGCCTCGTAAGCGGCGTCGGTCGAGACGCCGATCTTCCGGTCGAGTTCTTTCTCCTGATAAATCCCCGGCACGATCGAGCTGGCCATGTGCTTGAGTCCCTCGATGCCGTGCCAGGCATCGTCAGGTTCCGCAGCGCACACCTGAATGGCGGGGTTGCGCTCTTTGAGGTACCGCCCCGTGCCCATGATTGTACCGCCGGTGCCGATCCCGGCCACGAAATGGGTCACGGTTCCGGCGGTCGCCGCCCAGATCTCCGGTCCCGTGCTCTCGTAATGGGCCAGAGGGTTCACCGGGTTGAAGTACTGGTTCGGCTTAAAATATCGGTCGCCCTCCCGTTCGAGGATCGACCGGCAGAGAAGGATCGCCCCGTCGGAGCCTTCGAGCGGGTCGCTGTAGATTACGCGAGCGCCGTACGCCTGCACGATCTGCTTGCGTTCGCGACTGACGTTGGCCGGCATTACCAGTTCGACCGGATAGCCGAGCGCCGCACCGGCCATCGCCAGAGCGATGCCGGTGTTGCCCGAGGTCGAGTCGATGATCGCCTTCCCGGGGCGTAACTGCCCGGTCCGCAGTCCGTCCCGTACCATCCACACCGCCGGCCGGTCCTTGACCGAGCCGCCGGGGTTGAATCCCTCGAGTTTTGCCAGCAGACGCACTCGCGGAGATACGCCGTCGCGGAACCGCTGAATTTCCACCAACGGTGTATTGCCGACCAGGTCGAGGATGGAGCCGGCCCGGGCGGGGCGCTCCGACGCTTGCGCCGCCCGCGGCTGCCCGGCCCGGGTACCTGCCACCGTTCACCCTCCGGCGATCGCCGGCACGATCGAGATCTCGTCGCCGTCTTTCACCACGGTGTCGAGGCTGCTGAGGAACCGAATGTCGTCCCCGTTCACGTAGATATTGACGAAGCGGCGCACGCGGCCCTGTTCGTCGCAGAGGCGCTCTTTGATGCCGGGGTAGCGCTGCTCGAGGTCGTCGACGACCCTGCCGATCGTGTCGCCCGCAAGGCTAACCTCTTCGGCGCCTCCGGTGAAGCGGCGTAAAGGGGTTGGAATTCGCACGCGGACACTCATGCTCCCTCTCCTTATGACGGACCGCACGGTGGGTCCGTGTGTGCAGGTGCGAGGCCAACGGCCGCAGCGAGGTTCGCGTACCGTGCCCGTAATCGCCAGCCTGCCAGAGTTCTCGCTACTATAAGTCCGCGACCGAGCGAAAGCCAAGCCGGGCCGCGCACCCGATCGCTCAGGCGTCCGCTCCGGAATCGACGCCGGCACCGGTGCTCCCGACTCCCGGCTCCGTTCCGCAGGCACCGCAGGCCGGGTTGCGCGCGAGCGCTATCGTGCGCCAACGTCGGCGCACGGCGTCGCAGGTCAGCAGCCGATTGCCGACTCCAAGACCGAGGAGGTAGCGCAGTGCCTCGGCCGCTTGCAGCGCGCCGATGATGCCCGCAACGGGCCCGAGTATGCCCGTCTCCTGACAGGTTGGAACCTCGCCGTCCCCCGGGCACACCGGGAACAGGCAGCGCAGGCAGGCCGTACGGTGCGGCAGGACGGTGAGCACCTGGCCCTCGAATCCGACGACCCCGGCGTGGACAAAGGGTATCCCCGCCGCGACTGCCGCGTCGTTCACGAGGTACTTCGCGCTGGCCCGATCGGTCCCGTCAATCGCCACCTGAAAGCGTGGGAGGATGTCCGGTGCATTGCCCGGAGTCACGTATTCGCCGATGGTTGTGAAGTGGGTCGACGGGTATTGCGATCGGAGATGAGCGGCCGCGGCGGTAGCCTTCGGTCGGCCGATATCGGCGTCGTCGAATAAGACCTGACGGGGTAGGTTCGACAGCTCCACGACGTCGCCGTCGATCAAACCGACGGTGCCAACTCCCGCGCGGGCGAGAACCGCGGCTGCCGGGCAGCCGAGACCGCCTACTCCGATGATGAGCACACGGCTGGCGCACAGCCTGTCACGCGGCGTCACGTTGCCTTCAGTAAGCCCCACCGCGCCCGAACGGGCTTCCCCCGCCACCGAACGGTCCACCGCCCTGGCCGAACCCTCCCGGTGAGCCTGCTCCCGCAAGTCCGGGGCGTGGCGGCTTCGCACTCAGATCCGGCATGCGGATCGGCTCGATGTCCAGGGTACTGCGCTGCCTGCCGTTGGCGGCGAGCAAGGCGCCGAGCGGGTCGCCGCCCCCGGTGGCCGGCAAGTCGGCCGGTAGCTTTGCCAGTTCTTCTTCGGCTCGCGGCAACTCCGGACTCGTGGGTTGGGCGTCAATCAAGGCGAGGTAGGCGAGTGCCGCCTGTTCGGGTCGTTTCTGACTGCCGTAGTAGTTGCCCAGCTCGATCAGCGCCTCGGCCGCGGCCGGCGTCTCCTGATAGCGCGAGGCCAAAGTCAGCATGCGCACTTCGGCGGCGCGGAAGTTTTCGCGCCTCCTGTAGAAATTGGCGACGTACAGATCGTGCGCAGCCAGCCGATCGCGGCATTCCGCCAGACGTTCGCGGGCGAGCTCGGCAAACGGACTGTCGGGATACTGGCGGGACACCGTCAGGAAATACGTATGCGCATTACGCGCGGCGGTTTGGTCGCGGTCTAAGGTGTTCATCTGCCGCAGGTAGCACATCCCCAGATAGTACCCGACAAACGGTAGATTCGGGCTGGTCGGGTGACGGCGCTGGAAATCGGTCAGAGCCACGACCGCCTCCGGGTAACTTCCGGCCAGATAATAGGCGTGCGCAATTCTGAGTTCGGCTTCCTCGCTGTGCTCGCTGAACGGGTGTTGGTCGAGCAATTCGTTGAATTGCTCGATAGCCATGTCCAATGCGCCCGTGCGGAAGCTGTCGTTCGCGGTCGTGAAGTACTGCTCCGACGTCTGCCCTTTCTTGCCCGCGCACCCGGCGAGGGCCGCGGCGGCAAGTGCCAAGCCGATGATGATGACCGTTCTCATTAGGTGGAAATTATGCCTGACGCGATCGCCTTACAGCAAGATCGTCCAGACACGGCCGGCGTCCCACAACCTGGCTTGCACGTCTGGCCAAACCTCCCACAACGAGTCCCCGAGGAGCTGCCGGGGTGCCTCGGCACCGTAGAAGATGAGCAGACCGCAATCGTAGCGCCAGCTACGCGACGGGTCGCCCGTGGTCGCAACGTACATGGCAACCCGGTACACGGCGCGGTCCAGCTCGGACCGGTCTCCGTCGTAGACGATCTCGCCGGCGGCCCCGAACGGCAGAGGGTGCTGCAATCGGAAACCCGGCGCGATGGCCCTGGTTGGCGCCTTGATGACCGCACGCCGGCTATCGACGATCTCCGGGACGGCGGCGGCGAGACGGTCGAAGGTGCGCTCGACGAACGGGAGCGACGGGCCGATAGCGGTTTCGTGCTGGGTCGGCCCTCGCTCGGGGCCCTCGTAACGGAACACGTTGAAGGGCTCCGTGCGTATCTCGCGACGGCGACACCAGGCGGCCACCGCTGTGTCGATGCGGTCGTACAGGATGCGCTGCCGGAACACGGCGCCGGCGTCAAAACGCTTGCGGGTGCGTCCGGCATGCTCGGCCTGCGCCTTGTCGATCAGGAGGCGCACACAGCGCCGGTCGCTCACCACCTCGTCGTCGGCCAGACCCGCACCCAGGGCTTCGAAAAAAGCGCGTCCACTTTCGCGGCGCGCGTCGAGCGGGGTCGGCATGCTTCAAGTACGGTGTCGGCGCGCGGCACCCCGGCGACGGCCGGCCAGACCCGCCGATGCCACCGGCTCCGGACGCGCACCGAGGGCAGCCTCGATCCGCTCCGAAAGCAGCTTGAAAGCCGGTTCGCCCTGCAACACGAGATCGTCGTAGAGCTCCTCGAGGTCGGCCTGCTCCAGGGCGACCGCCACCGCCAGCGCATCGTCCAGCGTGGCCGCCCCGGAAGCTCTTTCCTCCAGGCGCTTCAGATCGGCATCGAGGTTGTCCAGTCGCACGCTGTACTCGGGCAGGAACGGTCCGTCCCGGTCTTCTTCCTGGAACGACGCCAACTCGCGGCGCAGCACGTCGGAATGCGTTTCCTCTTCGAGCGCCAGCTCGCGCCAGAGGCGGACCCGATCCGGATCGCCGGCGAACCGCTCCGCCAGATGCCGGTAGACCCTCGCCGTGCGACCGGCAAGGTTACTGCAGCGCTCCAGGATGTCGACGATGTACACTGCGAACCTCCCGCCGGCTATGCGTGACCGGTCTGTACCCGGTGAGCTTTACCGAATTCACGCCGACCTTCAACCTCGTTGCGGTCGCCGATGTTCGGCCGGAAAAACCAAGGGCCCCGCTGCCGACGGGGCCCTTGGGAACAAGCGGGCGACCGGGATCGAACCGGCGACCTTATGCTTGGCAAGCATACGCTCTAGCCAGCTGAGCTACGCCCGCGTAACGATCACCTCGCATAGCGAAGTAGCGTTGCAGTGTAAAGCGCCGGACGATACCCGTCACCGGCCAGGCCGAGCTATCTCGAATCGTTCATGAATCTGGCGGCGCGCGTCGATACGGCCCCGGAAGGAACGGACCCTACCCCTGAATTAACGGGTCGATTCGTCCAATCCGGGCCACCCAACGTTAAAGCTGAGTAGCGTCTTCCCCTTGGAGGCGCATATCGAGGGGTGAGCGGGTCGGCGCCAACAATTGGTCCCGGGCACTGCCCGCGCCGAGGGGATCTGTGCTTGACTCCGGCCCCGATCGAATACCGTCAAGGCTCAACCGTCCAAAGCGGCATGGATCGCATTAGAAAACACCTCCTCCCCAAGCGTCGGATCGCGGAACGCCTGCGGCGGATGGGCCTGAGCGTACGCTCGGTCCCCTCCACCGCCGGTTACGACCTGCTCGTCAACGACTCGGTCCGAGTCGCCTTGCGCGTCGCCTTTCCGCGGATGCGCCGTCATCACGTCACCGTGCGTCAGCGCCGGTACACCTATCGGTATCGCTCGTGGCACTTCAACTTCCACCACCACGGCAAGTTCGGCCGGCAGTACGCCGACGTGTTCGTCTGTCTCGCCCTCGAACCGCGTCACCCGTCGCGCGAAGAGGTTTTCGTCATCCCCTGGGAATCGGTGAGCGGAAAGACCTTCTCGCTGCACGCCTCGAAGAAGCGCTACGCCGGGCGGTACGCGGCATTCGTAAACCGCTGGCGGGTCATCGAGCAGGCCGCTTCCTCGAGGACCGGCACGGGCCTGCCGAGGGTTGCCTGAAAGAGACCCGGCACCGCCTTTCGGCACGATCAGGGCAAGCGGTGACGTCAGTCGGCGCGTGAACGCGCCGACCCTGCCCACCCCCGGCGGCCTCTACTCGATCTCCTCGGCCGGGGGGTCGACTTGCACCCCGACTTCGTACGATCCCGCCGCTCCCCTGGCGGTCGTGGCCCGCACCCGGGTTGTGAATGACCCGGGTGCGGTGAACTCGTGTTCGACCGGATTCCCGGCGGCGCTGCCGCCGTCGCCGAACTCCCAGTTGCAGGTGTAGCTGTCGCCGCCCGCTTCGACGCGCGCTTCGAACCGGACCCGCAGCGGCGCTTTGCCGATGTCGGGAACGGCGTCGGCCTCCACGGTCACCGGCGGCGGCTCCTCGGGTGCAGGATCGACGGCCGCAGGTGCTGTCAGGGCGCGGTCTTCGAGATCCGGCTCGATGCGAGCCGGCACCGTCGGCCGCCGGAGCGCGCGCGGCGGCGTGGCACGCGCGACTGCCGGCGTTGCCGGCCGTTGCGCAGTCCCCGACTCGACCGTCCGCGGCTCTGGCGAGCACCCGAGCAGCAGAGCGCCAGCGAGGATGACGGCCGATCTCGAGCGGGATCGGCGACTCGTGTGCGAGTGACGGTCCATTCGGCGCCTTGCTTTTGGTTTGCGAACCACGCTAGCTTCTTCTTGGCTGGTGCTGGCACAACAAGGGCCTGCCGGCTTCCGCAGGTTGCAACGGCGGCGTACCCAAGTGGCTAAGGGAGAGGTCTGCAAAACCTCCATGCAGCGGTTCGAATCCGCTCGCCGCCTTTCTCCTCCCCCGCCACTCCCCTTGCGGGTCAGAGCTTGCTAAGGACCGCTTCGGCACTCGATACGGTCAGCCCGGGCCCGGGCTCGACGAGCAGCTCTTTGACGACCCCGTCCCTTACGATCATTGCGTAGCGTTGCGACCGCAACCCCATGCCGAACCCGCTGGCGTCGAGCGTCAAGCCGAGGGCCCGCGTTAGATCGCCGTTGCCGTCGGCGAGCATTCGGACCTTGCCCCTGGCGCGATTTGCGTCGCCCCAGGCCCCCATGACGAAGGCGTCGTTCACCGCGAGGCACACGATTTCGTCAACCCCGCGGTCCCGTATGTCCGCCGCCTTTTCCACGAATCCGGGGAGATGCTTCATCGAGCATGTCGGCGTGAAAGCCCCCGGCACGGCGAAGACCACGACGGTCTTGCCCTTGAACACGTCCCCCAGGGTCACATCCTGAGGGCCACCCGCGCCCATTTCCTTGAGCGTAACGTTCAGTGGAAGGCTGTCGCCGGCCTTTATCGCCATGATGCGTCCTCCTGGTTGTCGATTGTTGGCGACGCTTCGCGAGCGTCTCCCATCGTCTACAGGAGCCCCTGTCCGTCTTCAACCGCACCCGCCGGCAATCTCTCGCGGGACGTTCGCCGATGTTCGCCGCCACCGAGTCTGAGCTGGCCGGCGTTGCGGGCCTTCCAGGCAGAGCGAAGCGAGGTGGCATTGGGCACCAGGTGCGCGGACGCTCACCGCCGACTTCCGTCACGCCCTCTGTGCTGCTGAGTAGATGTCTCCGTGCATCGCCCACGACGACGGGTTCACCGAATATTTACGGTGCCACCGCGTGTGGACCCTCTGCACCCACGTTCGACTCGGCGCGTGTGGCCTCCGAGTGAGGCGGATAGCCCGCATAAAGCACCAAGTTGACGTAACACCCGAGTATCAGACGTTGCCAGCCCCCAGCCGCCGCACGAGAATCTCAGTCAGCCACCCGTATAGCCAAGCATCAGCCTGAGCTCGCGTCCTGCCTGTCCGGCCGCCGGATAATTGGTGCCTGGCTGGAATTTCCGGGAATTTCGTTAGCGGTAGGGCCCGTGGCGCGGGGCTTCGGCTTGGACGACCGTGACCCGGCGAACGCCGCGCTCGGGCTGTTCGACCATTTCCGCGTCGAGCTCGGCGTTCCAGCTCAGGCGGCGACAGGCGGAGCATTCCCGGACCGAGAAGGTGCCGTGCGGCTTGAAGGGGCCCCACCACGGGGCCAGCCAGCAGACCGCCAGCGGCTCGCCGCCGTCTTCGCGCACCAGGTGCAGCGGCGAAGTGGCGGGGCAGGGACACGCGTCGGCGACGTCCTGTCGGCGCCAGTCCACGTGCCCGCAGGCAAGGCACAGGAACCAGGAGATGCCGGCGAGGTTGCCGAACGGCGTAAAGCGGGCGGCGGGGTCGTCGGGCGTGCGGGCGCCGATCAGCGTTTCGAAGCGGGTCGGAGTGGGGGAGAACAGGGCGGTCAGCGAATGGAGTTGGTCGCGCAGCCCGCGCTCGACCATGGGGCCGATGCGCCAGAAGGTGGTGCTATCGCAGCGGCAGGGCCGCGTGGGGTGGGCGCCGAAGGTGGGAATGGGAGGCTAGTCGCCTTTTTGCTTCAGCTTGGCGGCGATGGTGAGGGGGGCCCAGAAAGTGTTCCCAGCCCAGGTTCCCGCAAGAATCGCCGTGCACAGCAACGACCTGCCGCTAGACCAAATCTTGGCGGAGCCTTTGGTGAAGCCAGTGACCGGATTCAGTGTTTGATCCGGACCGAAAGGCGCCGTAGCACCCGTTGCAAACTGCACCGTCGCCCCTGGCGCCACAGCCAGCGCCGGCGAAGCATTCAGCAACGCTCCGTTGGCGTCGAACAACTGAACCGCCACGTTGGCCGACGTGCCTGTGGGATTGGTGCACGAAAAAATCGTCGACAGCCCCGCTGCATGCGCCGCGCCTGGCACCGAGTAAACCTGATAGGCGGTACCCGTCGGAGCACCACCGCCGACGAACTGAGCGCGCGCTGCGCTGGTCAAAGCGAGCAGGGAACCAAGAACCAACACCGAAGCTTTTTTCATGAGCAGGCCTCCATCGCCAAACAACGAGCGCATCTTCCCGATCAGGTACGGAGGGATCAAGCTTTTCTTGCGGATAGCCCGCATAAAGCACCAAGTTGACGTAACACCCGAGTATCAGACGTTGCCAGCCCCCAGCCGCCGCACGAGAATCTCAGTCAGCCACCCGTATACGGGGCGGACAAAGCGCCTGTCAAACACATTCGGCAGCACATTCGGCGGAAATTCGTGAGGCCAACGGGAGGCCGCGCCTGATGCCGGGCGCACCCGGGCCCGGACAGGTCACTCAGTGATCCAGTCGGTGGGGGGCTCGACGCCAGGCAACCAGCCGGCGACCTTGGCCGGCACTGGTGTCGGCGCCTCGGTCGGCAGACCGAGATGGCCCAGAATCTTCTTGATGACGGCGTGGTCGGTGATCGTCGCTATCAAACGCAGCCGGCCGCCACACTCCGGGCAAGCGAGAACGTCGATGGCGAACGTCCGTTCCAACAACGAGGCCCACGTGGAGTACTTGGGCCGTACATACCCGGGACCTGGCGGGGGTGGTCGCGGCGTGGCCGGGTCGCCATCAACGGGCTCGGCCGCAGGCGCCACGGTGGGCGCTGTGCCGACAGGATCAGTGGCCGCTTCACCAGTGGCTGGCGGCGCAGCGCGACGCAGGGCCCCTTCGTGCGCCCGCCGCCTACACTCGCCCGCGCCATTTCGCGTGGGCTGACCTGCTCCGCCGAATCTTCTGTTCGACATTCTCGCTTGCACCGAATGCGGCGGGCGCTTGCGCCTGATAACGACCATTGCCGACAGGTCCGCCGGCCCGTCCGCCGAAGGCTTCGGGCCGCAGGCGAGAGGCCTCCGGAGTGCGGGTCCGCCGGTGATTGCAAAGATACTGAACCATCTCGGGCCGCCCGCCAGTCCGCCCGTTGCCGAACCCGACCTTCGCCGAGGCTTCGGCCGGCAGGCAGCGCGCCCCCCTCCATGGCTGCCTGGATTCGGGACGGCTGACGAATACCGCCACTGAGCGGCGCCACCCCGGCTCAGCATGGCCGAGCCTTGCCCGAAACCATGGCTCCGGGGTGGCTCCGGGCGGGGTGGCTCCGGGCGTTGACACCGGCTGCCGACCCGCAGTAAGCCGCCGCTCGGCGGCAAGGCGACGGTGAAACCGGCCCGGATCAGTTCCGGAAGGAGCGAGGTCGAAGGTCTGATATGGGATGTTACGCTAAATACTTTAGCTAATACGGACTATGCGCGACCGGCGGTGGTTGGTGGGGCTGTTCGATCGCAATGGCTGGCGTCTGCGCCCGCGCTGGCCACGGCGGACCATCCACACGTCGTTCGGCCGTGAGTACCGAGCCTGGATGGGGGAATGCGGCGATGGCTGCCTCCTCTTCTTCCGAGTCGGCAGATTCATCGAGTTCCGCGGACCGCAGCGTTTGCGGGCGGAGCGGGTTCTCGGCTTGCGTCGTGTGGCGCTGCCGCGCGGTGGCTACCTCTTCGCCGCGGGTTTTCCAGTCTCGTTGCTGCGCCGCTACGTGGCGCGGGCGCTGGCCGCCGGGTCGTCAGTGATCTTGCCCTTACGAACCTTCGCTGGCCCGCATCGGGGGGCGATCGTAGCGTGGGCTTCACGAGAAGACGTTGGGGCGGAGGCTGAATGGCGACGCGTCTTTCCCTGATCCGGGCTGCGATCGAGGCCGGGAACTACCTGACCACCGACCATGCCGACCAGGGGATGGAGGATGACGATCTCAGCCCGCTCGATGTCGAGCATGCGATCATGCACGGTGTAATCCGCAAGAGGGAAACCGACAATCCACGCGGGCCGCGATGGGAGATCGTTGGCCCGGCAGAAGATGGCCGGGAGATTGCCGTCGTGCTCAGGATGGGTGGAGTCGGTGTGTTGATTATTACGGTCTACGAGAGGAAATAGGGGCATGCCGCGAAATTCGCTTAAGCCGAGTCAATGTGAGTACTGCGAAAGCCGCCGCTTTGTTCGCAGGACCGTCGACAAGATGCACCGCCACCGTGGGCAGTATTACCTGGTGCGCGGGGTTCCGGTCGTGGTGTGTTTGGGCTGCGGCGCGCGCTACTGGCCAGGCAGCGTGTTACGCGACATTGTGGCCTCGATCGACAAGCGCGGCCGCGGTCGTGAGCAGTTGAGCGTGCCGGTGGTCCAGCTTACGGCGGCGTAGGATCGGCGCAGGCGAAGCACCCCGCGGCAAGGGATCAAGACACCCATGTTGTACTAACGAAGAGGGATCAAGACACCCATGTTGTACTAATGCCAGAACTGACGAGACACCCATCCGCGATGGCCGTGGGCGACCGGGTTGGTACGTTGGCGACCGGCAACCGGACGTGCTGGCGGTGGTCCGATACGGAGGTTGTTCGCGCCGTCGACGCATCACGTGGACTCCCGAGCTCCCCGTGTTCGAGGTGACGACGGTGGCGTTGGTCAAACGGGCCAGGGGTTGCCGGACACGCGGGGGTTGTCCTCCGAATGAGGACACAGGCTCAACGGACGCAATTACCGCGGCGGCCTGCCGGTGCAACCGTGTCCTTCCGGCAGAGATGCGAAGCGCAATTTTATCGAGGGGATTTCCGGGCGCGTAGCGCTCAGCCAGCGGGCCCTGCGTCATTGACGCGACGCTGGGCGAGGCTGGCCAGGGTTTTGCGATAGTTCCAGGGCATCCAGATGGTCGGGATGGAGGGGGACCAAGGGGGACCAAGACACCCACCTCGGCATAATGCCGACGACTCGATCAGGTCGGAAACTCGCACGGCGGCCACATCGAGGAGAACGAGCTTCTGGCTCGAGTGCGG